>CAJJBL010000105.1 GCA_905182395.1 alpha proteobacterium SCGC AAA536-G10
AATCATCAGTTTTCATACCTTTTGGTGGAGCTAAGATCCCTTTATAAAGAAGTCTTTTTCTTTCAAGTATATTTATTACATTACTTAATAAGTCACTGGAAACAATCTTCTGTTCACTTGTATAGATATCCATTTCTATACCAAGTTTAAATAGATCATTTTTTATATTATCAAGCATAATTTTTAAAGATAATTCACTAACTATTTTGAAAATTTCTTCGTTATCATAAGTTTTTAATTTATTATTATATTTTATAAAAAGAGCCTTACCAACTTCTTTTAGATAATCTCCAGGATATAATCCTTTGGGAATGACCGTAATTTTATCTCCAAGGCATTCATTATATCTTAAAATGGAAGATTGAACTAACTTTTCAATTTGACTACCTGCGTCATTTATATAGTACTCTTTTGTTACATTAAACCCAACTTTGCTTAAGAGAGATGCTAACGCGTCACCAAATACGGCTCCTCTAGCGTGACCAGCATGAAGAGGCCCTGTAGGATTAGCTGATATATATTCTAAATTGACATTAGAGCCTTTTCCAATGTTAACTTGGTCCCAATCATCTGGATTTATTAGTATCTTGTATAGGCAATTTGACCATGTTAAGTGATCTAATATAATATTAAGAAAGCCTGGCCCTGCTATTGAAACACTTTTAATTCCTGGAAATGTATTAATTTCTTCTTTAAATATTTCAGCGATTTCATATGGTTTTTTTTTAAACTTTGGAGCTAGTAACATTGCAACATTAGTAGACATATCGCCGTGAGATAAATTTTTTGGAGGCTCTAAGGTGATTTTAGAAAAAATGTCATTAATATCAAATTCATATTTATGTTTTTTCTTTAATAAGAGCACAGTATCTTTTAAAAAATTTAAATAGTCTTTATAGATATTCATTACTCTTAATTATCCTCATTAAAAAATTTATTATATTCTAATTTTAAAAAAACATCTGTCATACCAGATATATAATCAGAAATCACTCTAGTTTTAACTTTTTTAGAACAATCTATTATTTTTTTGTCCTTAAAAATCTTCCATTGTAAAGGCAGTAAATTTGGATTTTGATTATATAAAGTAAATAATTTTTCTATCATTTCAGATGCAATTGATAACTTTTTTAAAACATCTTTATTAAAATACATATTCTTAAATAAAAAATCTCTTATTTCTTTCATATATTCTAATGATAAATCAGACATTTGAATAATAGGTTGATTGAAATTTCGAATTTGATCAACAGATTTAAATTTATTATTTTTTATTATTAATAATGAATTAGTTACTATATCATTTATAAAATGAGCAATTAATAATCTAATTAGTTGATGAGTTAAAACTCTAATATTTATGTCAGGATATTTTTTTTCTATCTTATAAATTATTAGTGCAGGTAATTTTAGTTTTTTTAAATCATTTAATTTAAATAATTTTTCACGAAGCCCATCATCAAAATCATGAGTTAAATATGCAACATCATCTGCAATATTCGCTATTTGAGCTTCGCAAGACGCGAACAAAGATAAATTTAAAGAAAAATCATCATTAAGTTTTTGAATAGTAATAGGTACTTTTTTGTTATTTATATACGGTCCATTATGTTTAACTAAACCCTCTAAAGTTTCAAAAGTAAGATTCAATCCATTAAATTCATGATATTTTTTTTCTAATTTTGTTATAACTCTTATTGTTTGCTCATTATGGTCAAATCCACCGTAATCCAGCATGAGTTTATTTAACACATCCTCCCCTCTATGTCCTAAAGGAGGATGTCCTAGGTCATGAGCTAATGCAATTGTCTCTGTTAAATCTTCATTGACATTCAATGACCTAGCTATAGATCTTGCTATTTGAGCTACTTCAAGAGTATGCGTTAATCTAGTTCTATAATGATCACCTTCATGATAAACAAAAACTTGTGTTTTATGCTTTAATCTTCGAAAAGCATCAGAATGGATTATTCTATCTCTATCTCTCTGGAACTCTGTTCTTTGAAAATTAAGAAAATCATCTTTATATAATCTACCTTTAGATTGAGGGCTGTGACAAGCAAATGGACTCAAATAACGATTTTCAATATTTTGTTTCATAGTTAAATCCAAAAATTAATTTGTTATATCATTTAATTATGTAATTATATCAATATATATATATATATAATATTGTGCCAACTGAATAAATCAGTTAAAAATTGAAAATAGAAAGTAATAAATCATGGTTAATGTATTAGAAATTAATAGAGAAGATTTTAAGTTATCTAATGATGCATCAGAACGAATAAAAGTTTTATTAAAGAATGAAGAAGGTTCATTCTTTAGGATATCAGTTTTAGGTGGAGGGTGTTCTGGTTTTCAATATGATTTTTCTTTTGAAAAAAATCCTAATAATGATGATTTAGTTTTTGAACAAAATAACGTAAAATACTTAATTGATAAAGTATCAATTGATTTCATAAAAGGAAGTTCATTAGAATTTGTTTCTGAATTGTCAGGCTCTTATTTTAAAATTGAAAACCCTAATGCAACAGCAAACTGTGGTTGTGGAACAAGTTTCTCGATTTAACTCTTAAAATTAGAATTTATTTATGACAATTAAAATTGCTAGCTTTAATGTTAACTCCATTAAAATGAGACTAACTAATGTCTTAGATTGGTTAGATGAATCAAATACTGATATCTTGTTGATGCAGGAAACTAAATCTGTTGATGAAACATTTCCAAAAGATGAATTTAAATTAAAAAATTACAATATATTATTTTCAGGTCAGAAATCTTATAACGGCGTTGCAATTGCAAGCAAATTCAAAATAAATGAAATCACTCGTACTTTACCTTTCTATGATCAAGATGACATAGAAGATGAACAAGCTAGATTTTTGCATGTTAAAATTTTAAATATTAATATTATTTGTTTATACTTACCAAATGGTAACCCTGCCCCGGGGCCAAAATACGATTATAAAATCAATTGGATGGAACGTCTCATAAAATATGCAAAAAACATTTATGATAGCAACGAACCTTTAGTTATAGGAGGAGATTTTAATGTTATTCAAAATAGCATTGACTGTTATGATGTATCCCAATGGTTAGATGACGCCTTATACTTAAAGAAAACAAGAAACTTAATGAAAGAATTAATTAATATAGGTCTATTAGATTCATTTCGTATTAAATATCCATATAAACAAGAATATAGCTTCTGGGATTATCAAGCTGGAGCATGGCAAAAAGATAATGGTATAAGAATTGATTTCTTATTAATATCTCCTGAAATAGTGGATTTATTATTAAATGCTGGTATTGATAAAAATATTAGAGGCAAAACAAAACCTAGTGATCATACCCCCGTATGGATAGAAATTAAAAAAATTAACTAGATTAATTTTTATAAATATTCTTAGGAATAAAATCTGATTTTCCTGCTTCACGAGGATCAGGTATCCATAATTCTCTATTAGGATGCATGCCTGCTCCAAATATAGCTGATACTGCTGAACTTCGCATTCTGTTTAATAACCTAGTGTCAGCTAAACCAACTGATGGATGGATACCATTGTTATCATCAAAAGCTTTTTGCCATATAGTCTTTCTTGATTTAAGAGTTTTTTCATTGATTAATTGAGTGCAATTTATTTGATTTTTATTAAGATCAACAATTATTTCATCACCATCTTCAATTAAAGCAATTGGACCACCAATCGCTGCCTCAGGACCTACGTGACCTATAACAAGACCAACTGAACCTCCTGAAAACCTTCCATCTGTCATAAGACCTACTATAATATTTCTTTCTCTACATAACGTTGTAATTCGTGAAGTTGAATCAAGCATTTCAGGCATACCTGGACCCCCAACAGGACCTTCATAACGTACGACAATCATGTCTTTGTTCATAAAATTTTGTGGTTCATTTTCTAATGCATCAAGAAGTTTTTGCTCACCATCAAAAATTCTAGCTTTACCAATAAACACATTATTTTCTAAACCACCTTCAACTCCAGCTAGTTTTAAAATAGAACTTTTTTCAGGAGATAGATTGCCACCTAAAACTCTTAATCCACCAGTGTTTTTATATGGATTTTTAACTGAAAAAACAACTTCGCCATCCGGAAGAGAAGGAGAAAGACGATCAATTTGTTCTTTTAAAGTTTCACCAGTACACGTTAAAGTATTACCGTTTAACAAACCTGAGTCTAATAAATCTTTAACAAAAACTTGTACTCCACCTTTTTCATCAATATCTACCATTGAATATTTTCCGAATGGTCTAGCATTAACTAAAACAGGAACAACCTTTTCTGATAAATAATTAAATTCCTCTGAGCTCATAATATCATCATTAAAACTTTTATATCCTGCAGCTCTTGCTAATTCAGGTGCATGCAGCATAACATTAGTTGAACCACCAATCGACATTGCAACAATAACAGCATTTCTAATAGAGTCTCTCGTAACTATATCCCTTGGCTTAATGTCTTTTTTAATCATGTTATCTAAATAACTAATTAGTTGATTAGGAAAAACCTCTAACCTTCTTTTGTCATCTGAAGCAGGTGAAACCATATGAAGTGGCTGCATTCCGACAACAGCTATAAATGTTTGCATCGTATTGTATGTAAACATTCCACCACAACTTCCAAAACCTGGGCATGCTTCACAAGCAATTCTTTTTTTAAATTCTTCATCATCACTAGCTGCAACTTGATAGCTTGAAACAATATCAAGAGGTTCATTCGTAACAGAGTCTATCCCTGGTCTTATCGGTCCATCAGACATAATAATAGCTGGTCGGTTATGTTCTAAAATAGCTGACAAAGTTCCAACTGGTGGTTTATCACATGCAACAACAGCTATTGTGCCTTCAAGGCCAGATGCACTAAGATGTTCACATAAAGTATCGTTTGTCACTTCTCTTCCAATAAGTGAGTAACGCATTTCTCTAGTGCCATTTCTTATACCATCTGAAGTAGCTATGGTGTATTCGGGTTGAACTAAACGCATTCTAATATCGCCAGGAGCTTGACCAATACGAAGTCTAAGGTTTTCATGTATAGTTTTTACTTTTTCTTCAACACCTAAGTAACATTGTGAGTCACCTTTGTTACCGACAACACCTATTGATGGTTCATGAATTAAGTCAAGGTCAGTATTAAGAATTCTAGCGATTCCGTATGTTTGTGAACTTCTGCCAGGATTTTTATCTATTAAAACTGTTTTTGAATTTTTCATGCTTGATACCTTTTCTTTTTATAAACTAATTAAAGCTTTTTCAATTTCTTCTTTTTTCTTTTTATAAATTCCTTGTTTTTCTTTTACTTCTTTTACAACTTTTGGAGGAGCTTTATTAACAAATTCGGGATTATCAAGTCTCTTACCAATAATTTCTATTTCATCTTTAATATTAGATAATTCTTTGTTCAATCTTTTTCTTTCACCATCAACATCAATAGATCCTTCAACAGCTATCATTAAAGTAATTTCATCCACTGTGCTGATAATAAATTTATCATTTGAAACATCATTATCATTTGAAAATATTATTTTTTCTAATTTAGCTAAATTAGTTATTAAATCAGAGTTATCAATTATATTTTTTTTCTTTTCTAAAGAAACGTTTTTTAAAATTAATTCTAATTTAGATTTTAAAGGTATATTTTTTTCAACTCTTAAAGATCTGATTTCTGATATTAATTTTATTGATAAATCTATATTATTTAACAGATCTTTGTTTTCAAACATTAAATCAGGCCAAGAAGAAGAAATAACTAATTTAGTAGATTTAAAAAGTTTTTCAGATATCTCCTCAGTTAGATAAGGCATTATAGGGTGAAGCATTAATATAACATTTTTCATTACATTAATTGAAACATGTCTGGTTTCTATTAAATAAGCTTCATTATCTCTAGAACTTAAAATTGGTTTGATAAATTCAATATACCAGTCACAATAGTCTTTCCAGATAAATTGATAAATAACATCAGCAGCATCATTAAATTTATATTCTTTTATTGAATTCATAACTTTAAAATTTAGTTTATTATATAAATCAATAATCCACTTGTTAACAGGCAATTTAATTTCAGTAATATTTGTTTTTAATTCTAATTTGCATTCATTAAATTCTAAAAATTTACACCCATTCCATATTTTAGTACTAAAATTTCTATATCCAGCAATTCTTTCCTCAGATAACTTTATATCTCTGCCTTGAGCAGCCATTGCAGTTAAGGTAAAACGAAGAGAATCTGCACCATATTTTTCAGACAAATCTAAAGGATCTAAAACATTTCCTTTTGATTTAGACATTTTTTGTCCTTTATCATCTCGAACTAAAGCATGAATGTAAATTTCTTTAAATGGAATTTTACCATCCATAAAATGGATTCCCATCATCATCATTCTCGCAACCCAGAAAAAAATTATATCAAAACCAGTAACAAGAACAGTTGTAGGATAATATTTATCTAAATCTTTTGTTTTTTCTGGCCAACCAAGAGTTGAAAAAGGCCATAAGGCAGAGGAAAACCAAGTATCTAAAACATCTTCATCTTGAGTTAATAAGACATCTTTACCATAATATTTTTTTGCAGAAATTTCTGCTTCTTTTTGGTTATTTTCAACAAATATTTTATTATCAGGTCCAAACCATGCAGGAATTCTATGTCCCCACCAAAGTTGTCTTGAAACACACCAAGGTTGAATGTTATTCATCCATTCAAAATAAGTCTTTTCCCAATTTTTTGGTATAAATTTTGTTTTTCCACTTTTTACAGCTTCTATAGCTGGTTTGGCTAAAACTGCAGCATCAACATACCATTGATCCATTAACCACGGCTCGACAACAACATTTGACCTGTCTCCATGAGGAACTGTATGAATAATTTTTTCTTCTTTAACAAATAAATTCAAAGTTTTGAAAATATTAATTATTTTTTTTCTGGCTTCAAATCTATCAAGACCTTCAAAATCTTTAGTACCATTTTCATTAATAGTAGCATCATGATTTAAAATATTTATCATTTCTAAATTATGACGTTTTCCTACTTCAAAATCATTAAAATCATGTGCAGGTGTTATCTTTACTGCTCCTGAACCTTTTTCAAGATCAGAATATTCATCAAAAATAATAGGGATGGGTTTATTTAAAATTGGTAAAATAACATACCTTCCTTTTAAATGTGAATATCTCTTATCTTCAGGATTAACTGCAACAGCAGTATCTCCTAAAATAGTTTCTGGTCTTGTTGTTGCTATGGTAATATATTCATCACTATCTTGAATGGGGTAGTTAAAATACCAAAAATTACCCTCAACTTCTTTTTGTTCAACTTCTAAATCTGAGATGGCTGTTAATAGTTTTGGATCCCAGTTAACAAGTCTTTTATCCCTATATATCAGACCTTCTTTATATAACTTAACAAACACATTTTTAACGGCTTCCGATAAACCTTCATCCATAGTAAAACGTTCTTTTTCCCAATCAGGGGAAGCTCCTAAAGCTCTTAATTGTTTAGTAATTTCACCGCCAGACCTAGATTTCCATTCCCAAACTTTTTCAATAAACTTATCTCTACCAAGGGTATGTCGGGAAATTTCTTTTTTGGCTAATTCTCTCTCAACTACCATTTGAGTTGCTATGCCTGCATGATCTGTTCCAGGTTGCCAAAGAACATCATACCCTAACATTCTATGAAACCTAATCAAAATATCTTGTATGGTAAAAGTTAAAGCATGCCCAATATGTAATGATCCAGTGACATTTGGAGGAGGCATCATGATCGTATATGGTAATTTTGATGATTCATTATTGGAAGAAAATGAGCCGCTATCCAACCATTTTTTATACCATTTTTTTTCTATAGATTGAGAATCAAACCTTTTATCCATCATTATATTTTTATTTCCATCATATATAAGTTTATTTAAGCATATCAGTATCAATTACATTAAATTTCAATTTATTTTCTATCAATTTATTTTCATCTTTATAATTATCATTAAAGTCATTTATGGATAATTCACCTAAAATTGATTTAATAACATACAAATTATAAATTTGATCAGCTTGGCTTTTTATAAGATTTGCAGAAGCATTTAAATAGTCTACTTCAGCATCTAAAACATCAAGAATTGTACGAACACCATATTCAGATTCTTTTTTAATACCGTTTAGAGCTAGAAAAGAAGACATCTTTTCGCTCTTAGAAGCTAAAGTTTTGGCAACAGATGTTTTATAACTTTGTAATGAAGATATGGCTTCTAATTCAATTTCTCTATATTTTTCTGATAAATCTATTGATGAAGCAATATATAATTTATCTAATTTTTTTAATGAAGATCTTGAAGAATAATTATAAAAGAGTGGTGAGTTAAACGTAATGTTAGCTCCATAACTTTGATAATCCGATGTTGAAGATATCACTGAAGACTGATTGTCTTTTAATTGGAATTCTAATTTTAACGTTGGCCTATTAACAGTTTTATCTAAATCAATATTTTTCTTAGCAATAGAATTTATTAATTGAGAAATGATTATTGAAGGATTTTTCAATTTAGAAATTTTAATTATTTTTTCTTCAGATAATGGAATAATTAAATGTGCTATTGGCAACTTTAAATCCAAGGGTATATTTTTTATTTTTGTAATACTTTTAAAAGATGAAAAGGCATTTTTACTGTTACCTTCAGCTAGAATAAATTCATATTTTGCTTTAGCTAACCTTGCATCAGATTCAGCAACAACTGTGGGCGTTACAGTTCCCGCAGAAAGCTTTAAATTAGCAGCTTTAACATGACCTTTAAATCTTTCTAAACTAATGCTTCTAAGTTTGACAACTGATTGACTGGAATAAACGTCTAGATAAGCCTTAACACCTTTCAAAATTACATTTTGTTCTACAACCTTTAATTTTTGAATATGCATTTTTACATTATCTTTAGCAATCAAAGTCTTTTCATATTTTTTTCCACCATCAAATAAATTTTTACTTAGAGATAATGTAGATGTTATTACATCGTCATTAACGTATGAACCTTCAAAGTCAGATTGTTTGTTTGATGAATTTAGGTTGGCCGTATAGGAACTATTCCAATCCTTAGATGAATAAGCTTCTCCTAAAGAGTGTTTAATAGCTGCCAAGCGATATTTTTCAGCTTTAATTTCTAAACTGTTTCTATAAGTTTCTGTAATAGAGTTTTTAAATGTAATATTGTTATCTTTAGCATAAGAATAGGAAAATATATTAACTGATGATAATAAGAAAAGAGAAAAAATTACATGCTTTTTTATCTTAAAAATTAAATTCATATTTAACTCCAATTATAACAAATTAATTAATATAATGAATAAATAGCATTTATAAATAATTTAGAAAGTAAATTCTATTTAAGGTATAATATAATTACTTAAATAAAAAATTATGTATTACAAAATTATAATTTTAATATATTTTAAAATTTAATATAAAAATAAAATAGAACATGATTTTTTATTTGCTTGTAAGTCAATGTATAGATATAGAGTTAAATTCAACCATTTACATGGCCCGATGGCAGAGTGGTGATGCGACGGCCTGCAAAGCCGTTTACAGCGGTTCGATTCCGCTTCGGGCCTCCATTTTAATTTGATATAATGAATTAAATGTTTAAGCCTGAAAACACATTAATTAAAAATGACTTAATCTTAGTTGGTGGAGGTCATTCTCATTTAATGTTAATGATGAATTATGCTAAAAAACCAATTCATGGAATTAGAATAACTTTAATTAGCAATGAGTTAGACACTCCATATTCTGGAATGATCCCTGGATATATAGAAGGTATTTATTCTTGGAGACAGACTCATATAGATCTTTTTAAATTATCAATGAAATTAAATATTAGATTTATACATTCAGAAGTTATAAATATTTCAGGCGAAAATAAAGAAATTTATTTAAAAAATAGACCTTCAATATCATATGATTTCTTATCTATCAATTGTGGTATAAAAAGTAATTATACTAATATAAAAGGTGCAAAAAAGTTTTCTTTATTTGTAAAACCAATATCTAAGTTGAGTTCAAATTTCTTAAATAAAATGAAGGAAATTAAAACTATAGCTTTTATAGGTGGAGGTGCAGCGGCCGTTGAATTAGCTTTAGCTTTAAGAAATCGCTATAAAAATGACAACCATCCTTTAAAAATTATTATAGTTACTGGATATAATGGATTACTTAAAACATTTCCTAAAAAATCTCAAATACAAACAAGAAAAGCGCTAAATATTGCTCAAATAGAAATTATTGATAAAGAGAGAGTTATAGAAATACAGAAAAGCTGTTTTGTTACAAGTACCAACAAAATATTTAATGTTGACAAATGTATATTAGCAACTGATGCCATGGCACCAGAATGGCTTAAAAAATCAGATATTAACTTAAATGAAAAAGGATTTATAATTGTAAATAGTTCTTTTCAGACTAATTATAATTTTATTTTTGCCTCTGGAGACATTGCAGAATTTGATAAAATGAATTTGCCTAAAGCAGGAGTTTATGCTGTAAGATCTGGAAAACCTCTTGCTAAAAGTATTAGAAACTACATTACTAATAAACCTAAATATTTATTTAATCATAAAAACAATTATTTAGCTTTAATAGGATTGTCAAATGGAAATGCTATTGCTACAAAATATGGATTTTCAAACTTATCTAAATTTAATTTTATTATAAAAAAAATTATCGATAAAAATTTTGTTAGGAAATTTAATCAATATGAAAAAATACCTTTAGCTTTAAAATTCAAAAGAATTATTGCATCATTTACTAATAAATTTGGCTTTAAAATAGACATTAAAGAATTTGAAGAAATCCAGATGCAGTGTAGAGGTTGTGCAGCTAAGGTATCATTTAGTGCTCTTGAAAAATCGTTACCAAAAAAACTAATAATATCTTCTGACGATGCTTCTCCAATTCCAAGCTATCCAAATTTATTTCAAACTATTGATATGATAAATGCAATTATAACTGATCCTTTTCTATTAGGTAAAATTGCAGCAAATCACTCTTTAAGTGATATTTATGCTGTGAGATCAAAACCAATTTCTGCTCAAATGATACTTCAATTACCATTAAGTTCCCCTCAAATAAATTCAAGAGATTTAAATCAAGTTCTTTTAGGTGCACAAAGTGTGTTTAATCTAAATCATTGTTTGTTGAATGGTGGACATACAATGATAGGCAATGATCAAGATCCCATAATAGGGTTTTCTATTACAGGAGAAAATAAAATAATTAAAAATAAATATAATCATAATAAAATAAATGAAGGAGATTTATTGATATTAACCGGAAAATTAGGATCAGGACTAATTTTTGCTGGAATAAATAATAATTTTATTGATAGTCATTATCAGATAGATGTCATTGAACAAATGACAGAAGGCAACGAAAAAATTGGAATGTTATCTAATAATCTTGAAGTTTTAGCAATGACTGACATAACAGGATTTGGTTTAGCAAACCACCTTTTGAATTTAATTAAGCGAGATAAAAATATTAATGGATTAACAATAAATACCAATAATATACCTTTTTATAAAGGAGTTCCATTAGCATTAAAAAAAGGTGTTAGGTCATCTTTATATAATGCTAATTATGATGCAGCTTATAAAAATGTTATTTATGAAAGAGATAATAAATTAATTGATGAAATTATATATGACCCTCAAACAGTGGGTGGATTAGCTTTTATTATTTCCTCTAAAACAAAAAAAAATTCATTTAAATTATTAAAAGAGAACAAAATAAATTACTCAATCATTGGGCATGTAAATAATATTAACAACAAAATTAAACTTATATAATGTCATGAAAAAGCATAAAATTACTAAAATATGGAATAACAAAAAATTTGACACTATTATTGATGTAAGAGCTCCTGTTGAATTTAACGAAGACCACATTGTAGGCGCTATTAATTGCCCCGTATTAAATAATGAAGAAAGAGAAAAAGTTGGAACAATCTATAAAAAAATAAGTAGCTTTAAAGCTAAAATTATTGGTTCTTCTCTATCTGCTAAAAACATTGCACATCATATTGAGAATAATTTCATAGAAAAAGACGGATCTTGGCAACCACTAGTATACTGTTGGAGAGGTGGTCAAAGATCTAGAGCTTTTTGTATAGTCTTATCTGAAGTTGGTTGGAGAACATCTCAGCTTCAAGGTGGTTACAAAGAGTATAGAAATGATGTTATTAAATATATAGATTATATAGGAACCAAACTTAACATAATACTTATAAGCGGCAAGACAGGATCCGCTAAAACAAAAATTTTACATAGTATTAAAGAACAAGGAGGACAAATATTAGATTTAGAAGGATTAGCTAATCATAAAGGATCTTTACTAGGTATAATACCTAATTTAAAACAACCTTCTCAAAAATATTTTGAAAGTTTATTATATTATGAAATTAAAAAAATAAACTTAAAAAAGACTATTTATATAGAAGCAGAAAGTAGTAAAATTGGAAACATTCATATACCTAAATCAATATGGTCTAAAATGCTTTTGTCTCCAAGAATTGAGGTAAAAGCAGGTATCCATACAAGAACTAACTTTCTTATTAATGACTATAATTATATGTGTAATGATCCATCCTTAATTAACCCAATTATTAAAGGTTTAAAAAATAAAAAAAGTAATTTTATTATTAAAAACTGGGAAAAAATGATTAATGAAAAAAAATGGTATGAATTAACTAAAGATTTTTTAGAAAACCACTATGATTCATCATATTCATCAAATACCAAAAAAAATGATAGAAAGTTAATAAAAGAAATTAAAGCTAATACATTAGATCTTTCTGAAATCAAGAACATTGCTATGGCAATTATAAAAACTAAATAAAATTTAAATTTAATAGTCTTTAGCTTGCATCTATAATTTATTGTGATAAAAACAATAAATATTCCCCGGTAGCTCAGCGGTAGAGCAGACGACTGTTAATCGTCTGGCCGGCGGTTCGAATCCGTCCCGGGGAGCCATTTTTTCTTTATAAAACATTGATTTAATTATATATTTTCTTAATTTTTAAGATTTAAATTAAGCTTAATGAAATGTAAGCTACAAATAAATAACGAATAATTTTAGCAAAAGAAACTATTAATATAAAATGCAATATAGGTACTCTTAGTAAACCTGCAATAATTGTTATTGGATCACCAATAAAAGGAACCCAACATAAAATTAATGTCCATTTACCATATTTATTATAATAATGTGAAGCTTTTTTTAATTGTAAATCAGTTGCAGGAAACCATTTTTTATTTTTAAATTTTTCTAATTTAAAGCCCATAAACCAATTAAGTATAGATCCCAAAATATTCCCAATACATGAAAAAAATATTAATAAATTTAATGAATATTTATCTATCATTATTAAACTCATTAGAGCTATTTCAGATTGTCCTGGAAGAATTGTAGCAGATAAGAATGAGGAAAGAAAAAGGCCAAAGCAAACTTCATATATAGTCATGATTGTTTTATTAATTTCTAATTTTAGTTTAATTTAGTTTAATTAGTTTTTGTTAAAATTTAATTCTTAATTAATTGAATATGATTAACAATTTTTTCCCATTCATTTTCTTCAATTTCTAATAATTTTAATAATTTATTTAATTCAATATTAACTTCTTTTACTCTTTTGTTATTTTCTGAATTATAAAAATTTTTATTTAGCATTTCATTATCTAATAAAGATTTATTTTTTTCTAAATCTGAAATTATTTTTTCAGATTTTTTTAATTGTTTTTGTAAATCAGGTAAATTTAAATTAATTTCATTTTTTAAATTAGAATCTTTGCTTAAGTTATTATTTTTTTTATTTTTATTTATATTATTTTTACTTAATACTAATTTTCTATATTCATGAATATCACCATTAAATTCAGAAACACTGTTATCTTTAACAATTAACAATCTATCAACCAATCTTTCTACAAGAAAAGCATCATGACTTACTAAAATTAAAGAACCAGTATATTCGTTTAATGCTATAATCAGAGCTTCTCTACTTTCTATATCTAAATGATTTGTTGGTTCATCTAAAATTAATAAATCCGGCTTTTCAATAACAACTAATAAAAGTAACAATCTTGCCTTCTGACCACCTGATAATCTTTTTACAGCTAGATCCATTATATCCGAACTAAACCCCGCAGCTCCAAGTCTAGCTCTAATTCTTGAAGGCATTTCTGATTTCATTTTTAAATATACATGTTGAAATGCAGTTTCATCAGGCCTTAATTCATCTAATTGATGTTGAGCAAAGTAGCCAATTTTTAATTTTTGTGGAATTTGTAAAGAACCATTCATTAAATCTATTTTTTTAGCTATTAACTTAGAAAAAGTAGATTTGCCTTCACCATTTACACCTAAAAGTCCAATTCTATCATCAGGATTAATTTGTAAATTAATGTTTTTTAAAACTTCTATTTTGTTGTAACCAACTGAAGCATTATCCAATGTAATTAATGGCGGTGCAAATTGGTTAGCTTCATCAAACTTAAACTTTGGTATTTTTTGGTCTTCTTCTACAATAATAGGTTTCATTTTTTCTAAAATTTTAATTCTAGATTGTGCTTGTTTAGCTTTAGAAGCTTTTGCCTTAAAACGATCAACAAAACTTTGAATATGTGCTCTTTTAGCATCTTGTTTAGACTTAAGTGATATTTTTTGCTCTAACTGAGCTCTTCTTTCATTATCAAAGGTATCATAATTACCAGTATAAAATTGTAGCTTTTTATTAGATAAATGAAGAATTCCATTTACTGATTTGTTTAATAAGTTTCTATCATGTGAAATAACTAAAACTGTATTTTTAAACTTAGATAAATAGTTTTCTAACCAAACAGTGCCTTCAAAATCCAAATAGTTTGTTGGTTCATCTAAAAGCAACAAATCTGGATTAGAGAACAAAACACTAGCTAATGCTACTCTCATACGCCAGCCACCAGAAAAATTAGAACAAGGGCTATTTTGATCTTCTACACTAAAGCCAAGGCCACTAAGAATAGAAGATGCCCTGGCTTCAGCAGAATAAGCATCTATATCAGATAATCTTATATGAATTTCAGCAATTGTATTTGGATCTGTTTCAGTTTCTGCATCTTTTAATAATTTAGTTCTTTCTAAATCAGATTGTAAAACAGTTTCAAGCAGAGATACTTCATTTGATGGTGCTTCTTGCTCTACAGATCCAATTTTAAAGTTTTTTGGTATTTCAATCGTACCACCATCAATGTTTAATTGTTTTAGAATTAATTTAAATAATGTAGTTTTTCCAGCACCATTTCGTCCTACAATACCAACTTTGTGACCCGTCGGTACAAAAGCAGAAGTTTCATCAAAAAGTAGGACGCCTCCAATAGAAAAAGATATATTTTTAAAATTAATCATTGTTTATTTCTTTAATTGAAAAATAAAAATTAAAATAATTTATTATTTAAATTTATATAGATATAATATTTATTAAATTATTATACTTTGTATAAACAAAAAAAATTAAATAGTAAGTAAAATTTATGAATAATTATGTTAAAGAAAATTTTATAGATACAATTGGTAACACTCCCTTAATAAAGTTGAAAAAAGCAAGTGAAATTACTGGTTGTCATATCTATGGTAAAGCAGAGTTTCTTAATCCCGGGTCTTCTATTAAAGATAGAGCCGCTAAAGGTATTATTTTAGACGCCATTTCTAATAAAAAGCTTTTGCCTGGAGGAATTATAGTTGAAGGAACAGCAGGTAACACGGGCATTGGACTTGGCTTAGTTGGAAACTCTCTAGGTTATAAGACATTAATTGTAATGCCTGAAACACAAAGTCAAGAAAAGAAAGACGCCTTAAAATTAATTGGATGCGAACTAAGACTTGTCCCAGCACTACCTTATTCAAATCCTGGTAATTATATTAGACAATCTGAAACTATTGCTATGGAATTAAATAAAACACATAATGAGGGTGTCCTATGGGCTAATCAATTTGATAATATCGCTAATAAATTATCTCATTACAATTCAACAGGTCCAGAGATATGGGATCAAACAGAAGGTAAAATTGATGGGTTTACCTGTGCTGTTGGTACTGGTGGCACACTTTCTGGAACAGGATTATTTTTAAAAGAAAAAAATAAAAATATTAAAATAGCTTTATCTGATCCTTTTGGATCAGGTTTATATAACTATTATAAAAACGGAAAAATGAAATCTGAAGGTAATTCTATAACTGAGGGTATTGGGCAAGGAAGAATAACAAAAAACTTAGAAGATTGCCCTATAGATATGTCTTTTAGAATTGATGATAATCAGGCATTAAAAATAATTTTTGCCTTGCTTAAAGAAGAAGGATTGTTTTTAGGAGGCTCAAGTGGAATTAACATTGCTGGAGCAGTAAAGCTGGCTAAAGAATTAGGTCCAGGAAAAACTATAGTAACAATACTTTGTGATTCAGGTCAACGTTATCAATCTAAAATATGGAACCCTACTTTTCTTGAAAGTAAAAATTTAATAAAACCCTATTGGCTATAAATGGAGACAATATGAATTTATTTCTTGAACCAAATGAATTAATAGAAAAAATTAATAAAGGTCATAATTTAAAAATATTAGACGCTACTTTTTTTCTACCAAACTCAAATTTAAATGCAGAAGATGAATTCAATAAAGAGCATATCCCTAATGCTATTTTTTTTGATATAAATAAAATAGCTAACCCTAATGATCCTCTGCCTCACATGATTCCTTCAAAAGAAATATTTTCAGATATGATGAAAAAATTAGGTTTAAATAATGAAGATGAAATAATAATCTATGATAATTCTCCTTTTTTATCATCAGCAAGAGCATGGTTTTTATTTAGATACTTTGGTCATGATAATTTATTTATACTAAAAGGTGGCTTAAAGAATTGGAAAGCTCAAACAGGTATTGTTACAGAAGATAAAACAAATATTGTATTAGGTAATTTTGTTGCACAAATAGAAAAAAAAGAACTCGTTAAAAAATTAGACGATATGATTGAAATTACTAATGATAAAGATACATTAGTTCTTGATGCCCGTTCTTATGCTCGATTTATAGGAGAAGCTAAAGAACCTAGAGATGGATTAGAATCAGGTCATATTCCAAATTCTAAAAGCCTGCCCTCTTCAGATTTTATTAATAGTGATGGTCAACTAAAAAATATTGATGAAATAAATTTAATTTTTAATGATAAAAGCATAACAGGGAATAAAAAAATAATTGCAACGTGTGGATCAGGAGTATCTGCTTGTGTTATATCTCTTGCTTTGCATTATTCAAAAGGTATAGAAATACCAATTTATGATGGATCCTGGACAGAATGGGCTTCTACTGGGCAAATAATAGCTAAAGGCAATGATTAAATTAACAAGATATTAATGATTAAGTATTTGACTTAAAAATAACTTAGTTCTTTCATTCTCAGGATTATTAAAAAAAGTTTTTGGATTGTTTTGCTCGATAATTTCACCTTCGTCCATAAAAATTATACTATCGGCAACCTTTTTCGCAAAACCCATTTCATGTGTAACAACAAGCATAGTCATTCCACTCTCTGCTAATTCAATCATTGTATCTAAAACTTCTTTTATCATTTCAGGATCTAGTGCTGATGTAGGTTCATCAAAAAGCATTATTTTAGGCTCCATACACAAGGATCTAGCAATGGCTACTCTTTGTTGTTGACCTCCTGATAATTGACCAGGAAACTTAAGAGCTTGTTCGGGAATTTTAACTTTAGTTAAAAGTTCCATTGCCATTTCTTCAGCTTCTTTTTTAGGAAGCCCCCTCACCCAAATTGGGGCTAAAGTACAGTTCTCAAGAACACTTAAATGAGGAAATAGATTAAATGATTGAAAAACCATTCCAACTTCACTTCTAATAGCTTCAAGATTTTTTAAATCACCAGTAAGTTCAATATCATTTACTATTATATCACCTTGTTGATGCACTTCTAATCTATTTATACATCTAATTAAAGTTGACTTACCAGATCCAGATGGACCACAAATCACAATACGTTCACCTTGATTAACTTTTAATGTAATATTTTTTAAAACATGAAAGTTGCCAAACCATTTATGCATTTCTTTAATTTCAATAACTGGCTTAGAAGAAATACTTTTTTTATTATTTACCATTTTATTCCTTATCGATGATCAGTATTCAATTTATTTTCAAGCCATAGTGAGTACCTTGACATAGCAAAGCAACTTACAAAGAAAAACAGTGCTACAAATAAATAAGTTTCCGTAGATAATCCATTCCATTTAGTGTCAGAAACAGCAGCCCTACCTATACCTAGAGGGTCTAATAAACCAATAACAATTACTAATGTTGTGTCTTTATATAGTCCAATAAAGGTATTTACAATTCCTGGGATAGATATCTTCATAGCTTGAGGTAAAGTTATAAATCGTGTTGTTTGCCAATAAGTCATCCCCAATGCCTCTGCAGCCTCATATTGACCTTTAGGTATAGCTTGAATTCCACCTCTAATCACCTCGGCAATATAAGCCGCAGCAAAGAAAGTAAACATAATAATAACTCTAACTAAAATACTAAAATTAGTCCCAGGTGGCATAAAGTAATTCAACATAGAAGATGCTACAAAAAGAAGAGTTATTAATGGAACACCTCTCATGAATTCTATAAAACAAACACTAATAGATCTTACAACTGTTAACTTTGATTGCCTGCCAAGAGCTAACATTATTCCTAAAGGTAATGAACAAACTATACCGGAAACTCCAATGATC
>CAJJBL010000106.1 GCA_905182395.1 alpha proteobacterium SCGC AAA536-G10
AACCTGAAATATTGTTGAAGGTTTCAACTTGACGCCAATTGTTGTATTCAGCAATTATTTTAAAGGGATATTTAATTTTTTTAAATTCAAATTTAACAGGATATTCTTTTCCAGGACCAGTTCTCATAAATACAAGTGATTTTTTTAATGAAACCATTCTTGGAATTTTCAATCCACTTCCATTAATTACAGTTTTAGGTTTGTAATCATCAGCTCCTAGAGATTGAGATATATTATAATTTAATAGTAAAAATAAAATAATAATAACTTGTACTTTTTTAACTATTTGCATAATGGACATTCATTATTTTTAGTGAGTTTAATTTTATCTAAACTTTGATTTATTCCATCATATAAAAAAAGATATCCAGCCATTGAATTTTCTAAAATTGAAGAGTTTTTCTTGAAAGCTATTTCCCGAATTCCTTCAGTTACTTGCATGCTTCCAATAAAACCTGTTATGGATCCAATTATTCCTGATTCTCTACAATTTGTTACAGGAGCGACAGAACTAGTTTTAGGAAAAACGCATTCATAGCATGGATAAAATTTATTTATACCACTTTTCCATATGGATAATTGGCCTTCCATTTGAGTTGCAGAGCCTGATATTAAGATTTTTTGATTATTATGTGACAAGAAATTTAACATGTATTTAGTTTTTGGATTATCAGAACAGTCAAATATAAGATCAAAATTACTGATGTTAGAAAAAGAATCTAATTTTTTTATTTTGGGTTTAACTGAAATATTAGGATTAAGCCTTTTACAGGCTTCTGCTAAACTGTAGGCTTTTTCAAGCCCAATTTTATTATTGTCATGAGCTATTTGCCTATTAAGGTTAGTTAGTTCAATAATATCATCATCCCATATTTCTATGTTTCCAAATCCTGCAGCAGAAGCATATAATGCAACAGGACAACCCAAGCCTCCAGCGCCGACAATGAGGCATTTTGAGTTTAATAATTTTTCTTGCCCCTCTTCTTCAAAGTCGTTAATTATTACTTGCCGGGCATATCTATTTAAATCATCATCGTTTAACATTTTTACCTCAATTTTTTATTATAATTTAATTGAGAGTACAAAGAAAATTATAAATCGTTTAATTTATTTAAGATAAAAGATTATTAATTTTGTCAGCTAACTTAAAAGCAATATTTTTTTTATCTTGGCTATCCCATTCTTCACAATTATCCTTATCAATTAAAAATACTTTATTATAATCACTTCCAAATACTTTATTTTCACTTACATCATTAGCAATAATAAGATCAATTTTTTTTGAAATTAATTTTTGTTTTGCATTATTAATTATATTTTCAGTTTCTGCAGAAAAACCAATAACTAGTTTTGGTCTTTCTTTAGTTTGAGCAACTGAAGCAAGAATATCCGGATTTTCTATGGTTTTAAATGTCAAAATACTATTATTACTTTTTAATTTTTTAATTTTGTTATAATTATCAACTATGGTTGAATTGTTTAACTCAGGAATTAATTTCCAATCAGCAACAGCTGCTGCACATATAATTATAGTTGCAGGTAATTCAGAAAAAGTATTATCAAACATTTCTTGAGCAGATTTTACATGAATTATTTTATTAACTTTGGGGAAAGGAATGCTAACTGGACCAGTGATTAATGTAACAAGAGCTCCTCTATCTGCTAATTCTGAAGCAATTGAAAACCCTTGTTTTCCAGAAGATTTGTTGCTAACGAATCTAACTGGATCTATATCTTCAATAGTAGGGCCTGCTGTAACTATAACTGAAACACCATCTAGATTATTATTTAAAACAATATTTTTTTTTAAATGAGATAATAGTGTATTAAAAATGAGCTTAGGCTCAGCTAAACGTCCTGTGCCACTTTCTCCGCATGCCATATCACCTTTTTCGGGCTCAACAAAATGTAAGCCTCTATTTACAAGGGTTTTATAGTTTGCTTGAGTGGCTAAATTGTTCCACATAATAGGGTTCATAGATGGAGCAAGTATTATCTTTGAATCAGTTGCTAATAAAAGTGTGCTTGCTAGATCATCTGCAATTCCACATGCTAGCTTTGCCATAATATTTGCGGTTGCGGGGGATATTAAAATTACATCTGGCTTTCTTGCTAAATGAATATGATTCATTTTAGATTCATCTTCAACTGAAAACAAATCAACATAGCATTTTTTTCCATTTAAACTTGTTACAAGTAATGGGGTAATAAATTCCTGAGCGCTTTTAGTCATGACAATATCAAGATCTATATCAGTTTTTTTAATTAATCTAATAATTTCAAGTGATTTATATGCAGCAATGCCTCCACATATAATCAGGAGAACATTAATATTCTTCTTTAGATTCATAGTATTTGAATTATTTGTATTTAAAAAACTATTAATATCAATGTTTAAATTGTTACTTAATTCAATCAATGAATTATACTTATTTTT
>CAJJBL010000107.1 GCA_905182395.1 alpha proteobacterium SCGC AAA536-G10
TTCACGTATTTATTCTTTTATACAGCTTAACTCTTTATATAACTATGAAAACTAAAAACTTGCCCCTTACATTAGTGATATTGGGATTAGCATTGGTATGGATATCTAGTGGCTTAGCAGGTATATATCATTTTGGTATTGAGCTTAAATTATGGACTGGCCCAGAGGCTTGTTCTTCAAATCTAATTTTTTCAAAAGATTTATTAAAAAATTTATTAAACAAATCTCCTATAAAATGTGATGAAATTATGTTTAGTATTTTAGGAATTTCTCTTGCGGGTTGGAATGCAATCGTTTCATCTATAATTTTTTTATTTTTAAGTTTAATTTTAATAACAAAAGGTATCTTAAAACCATGAAAGACAAAATAACGAAAGATGCTATTGAAGCAATGCTTAGAGTTGATCATGCCGGAGAAACTGCGGCTGCAAAAATATATGATGGTCAATTAGCAATACTAGGTAATAGCTCAGTAGGATCAACTATTCAACATATGAAAGACCAAGAACAAGAACATTTAGATACGTTTAACAAACTTCTAATTGAAAATGATACCAGACCTACCGCCCTCCTTCCTATTTGGAATATTATGGGTTTTGGCCTCGGTATGGCTAGCGCTGTTATGGGTAAAAAAGCGGCAATGGCTTGCACAATCGCTGTTGAAGAAGTTATTGGAGAGCATTATTCTAAACAGGTTGAAGCTCTAGGAACAGAAAGACCTGAATTAAAAAAAACATTAATGAAATTTCGCGATGAAGAATTAGATCACCTTAACATTGGAGTTGATCATGATGGAAGAGATGCTAATGGATACCAAATCATGAAAACAATAGTTCAATTTGGTTGCAGAACTGCAATAAAAATTTCAGAAAAAATCTAACTGATTAATAATTTTTAATTATTGTTTTCTAACTCTGTATCCCAATATAAAAAATCACCCCAAGATTCATGTAAAAAATTAGGTGGAAAATATCTTCCATTTTTCTTTAATATACTTGTACTAGGTGCGTTAGGCTTCATTAATGGATACATATTAATTTCACTTGGTCTTTTGCTTCCTTTTTTAAAATTACAAGGAGCACATGCTGCAACTACATTACTCCAATTAGTCTTTCCACCAAGAAATCTAGGGACAACATGATCAAAAGTTAATTCGTGGGATTGTTTTGTTAGTCCACAATATTGACATGAAAATCTATCTCGTAAAAAAACATTGAACCTAGTAAAAACAGGAGATCTTTGAAGTTTAACATATTGCTTTAATGAAATAACACTTGGAACTTTCATATTAAAACCAGGAGACCTTACTACCTCTTCATATTCAGAAACTATGTTTACTCTCTCAAGAAACACTGCCTTTATTGTTTCTTGCCACGACCATAAAGATAATGGGAAATAGCTTAAAGGTTGATAATCAGCATTTAAAACCAATGTTGGAGAAAAAGAATCAAATGACATGCTATGTTCCTAAATTTAATAATAATCTAGATTATTTTAACCATATTAAAATTTTATTAAATTAGAAACAGATATTATAAATTAATTAATTATTTTCAAAAGCTCCATTCCAGCACTAATTCCTTCTGGGTCAATGCCATGACCAAGATTAGGTCGAGATAAAGTCTGAATGTTAAAGCCAATGTTATTTAATAGATTTTTAGAGCTAATTAATGATTGAAAAGGGACAACTTCATCTTTTTCTCCATGAATTAATAAAACAGGCGTATTTGCAAAATTATGTTTCCCATTTATGATTTGATTATGAGCGGCTTCTACGTTTTCTTCTCTTAAAGCTCCAGAGTATCCTATGATCGCAGAAAATTGCTGATTATTAATTAATAAACATTGCAAACTCATCATTGCACCTTGAGAAAATCCAATTAATATTACGTCTTTAAATGATAAATTAAGGCTTTTAGCTTCATCTTGTATGAGAGAAATTAAATTTTCTGAGGCTTTAATAGCACCTGTAGGAATCTGATCTATTGGAAACCATTCTCTTCCAGATGGAGACATTGTACATGGATGAGGGGCATCTGGTGAAATAAACGTAGCGTTTGGCATTGCCATTGAAAATGGATTTGCTAAATCAATTAAATCCTTACCATCCGCTCCATAACCATGCAAGAAAACCACTAATTTATTTGATATGCCACCAGCAGCTGGAGGACGCCTATAAATATTGTTTTTTGTATTGCTCACACAAACCTCCATTTACTATTAATGCTTAAATTATTTTCTATAATAAAATATCATTTTTAGGTTTAATAAATAATTGTTACTTATATTAAAAAATAATATACCATATAAAAATATAATAGATTTAATTACATTTAAATTTTAAGTACTAATTTTGAAAAATAGATGCAATGGAAATTAAAAATAAATTAATCGATCCTTTCGGACGAGAGATAAACTATCTAAGAGTATCTGTTACAGATAGATGCGACTTTAGATGTACATATTGTATGTCAGAAGATATGCAATTCTTACCAAAAAAAGATGTTCTAAGCCTTGAAGAAATTGAAGAGATTTGTAAATCTTTTATGAAACTTGGAACGCGTAAAATAAGATTAACTGGAGGAGAACCTCTTGTTAGAAAAGGCATAATGCAAGTCATTAATAATTTAGGTAAAGAAGTGGGAAAAGGATTAGACGAATTAACCATCACTACAAATGGTAGTCAGCTTGAGACTAAAGCTGAAGAATTATTCAAGGCTGGCGTTAGAAGAATTAATGTTTCCTTAGATCACTTAGACCCTATTAAATTTAAAGAAATAACTAGATGGGGAGATCTTGATAAGGTTAAAGCAGGTTTAAAAGTAGCTAAAGAAATTGGCTTGAAAATAAAAATCAATACTGTGGCAATAAGCGAATTTAATGAATATCACTTAGCTGATATATTAAATTGGTGCGGCGAAGAAAATTTTGACATGACTATTATTGAAGTTATGCCAATGGGAGATATTGGTAAAGATACAAGGTACGGTCAATACTTACCCTTAAGCAAAGTAAGGGCTGAATTAGAAAAAACTTTTACTTTGACTGATATTCCAGAAAGAACTAGTGGTCCTGCTAGATATGTTTCTGTTAAAGAAACAGGAAGAAATCTAGGATTTATAACTCCATTAACGCATAACTTTTGTGAGAGTTGCAATAGAGTTAGATTAACATGTACAGGAACACTATATATGTGTTTAGGGCAAGATGACAATGCAGACTTAAAAACTGTACTTAGAGAACAAGGCCCTGATGCTTTAGAAAATGCGATTAGACATGCTATAGGAAGAAAACCTAAGGGACACGATTTCGAAATATCGCGACAATCTTCCAATGTGTCAGTAAACAGACACATGTCTCTAACTGGCGGATAAGGCTATTATTGTAATTTAAATTCTCTGCGACTAATATACAAAATGCTAAAAAGTAAAATAAAAAGTGGGATGAATGCATAACTTATCATTTTTTCCCAACCAATATTACTATGAAGTATTCCTGCCAAAAAAGATCCTCCCGCAACAAATATAAAAATAATAAAATCCGTTACACCTTGTACTTTTGATCTTTCTTCAGGTGTTGAAGATTTAGCTATAATGTCACTTCCCCCAACATAAAGAAAATTCCAGCCAAGTCCGCATAGAAATAAAGCTATCCAGAAATGGTAAACTGATTGACCTATAATTCCAAAACAAAGTGAGAAAAAATATAGAAATAGCCCAATTAACATTACTTTACGATTTCCTAAAAATATAATTATTGAGCCAGTAAAAAAGGAAGGAGCATACATTGCTATAATATGCCATTGAATTACCGTAGCACTTACACTATCGCCTAATTTACAAATATTTACAATCTGCAAAGGAGTAGCGGTCATAATAAAACTCATTAGTGAATATCCAATAGCTGCTGCTGAAATTGCAATTATTAGTATCTTTTGATTTAAAATAGCAATTAGAGGTCTAATTTTTCCAGTTTGCTTTTTTGGTTTTTCAATTTTTATAAATAAGAGAATTAAAAAGTTAAAAAATTGAACTAAAGCAGCTAAAATATATGCTCCTAAGTAAAAATATTTTGGAAAAAGATCAAAAGAATACCTTGAAATCTCCGGACCAAATACAGCAGCTACTACCCCTCCTGCCAGCACAAGAGAAATAGCCTTACTTTTAAACTTATCATTAACGTTGTCTGCAGCAGCATATCGATAGAATTGTTGATTAGCTTGAGAAAAACCTACTAAAACAGACCCAAAAATAAATAATAAAAAATTCTTATCAAATATTGAAAAAGCAATAGTTATGTATCCTAAAATAGCTGAAATAGCTCCTAGTAAGAACATAGGTTTTCTGCCTATTTTCCCCATGAACAAAGAAACAGGAATAAGAGTTAATGCTATCGTTAAGAATTGCAGCGATAAAGGAATAGTTGCATAAGCTTTACTTGAAGCAAGTAGAGAACCAACTAAACCAGTATTTAGTATGTTAATGCTAGTTGATGTTACTGATAATCCTTGTGCAATTGAAAGAATTAAAACATTTCGTTTTTGTAATTCCAACTACTTATTGTTTTTATACAAAGATATATTAGACTTCATTTCGATAGAACCCTTTCAAAAGCAATGTAGGAGAGAAAATTGAATAAAAATTCTGGCCCAGGTAAAAGAAACCTTATTACAGATGTTCCTGGAGTTCAAGTAGGGTATGCTCAGGATTCAAAAATTGGAACAGGAGTTACAGTTATATCAGGCGCAAAAGCATTTTCAGCAGCAGTAGATGTTAGGGGAGGTGGGCCAGGAACAAGAGAAACTGATATGTTAAGCCTAGAAAACTCAATTGGCAGGGCAGATGCAATTGTTCTTTCAGGAGGTTCTGCTTATGGACTTGATGCAAGTTCAGAAATACAAGATTTACTTCGACGAGATAAAAAAGGTTACAAATTAGGCAAGGCAATTATTCCATTAGTACCTGCTGCAGTAATATTTGATCTTAATATAAATGATAACCCTCATGTGAATGAAATTGGGAAACAATCGTTATGGCGAAAATTAGCCAATGAAGCTTATAAAGTATTAAGCTCTGACTTTAAGTTAGGTTCATATGGTGCTGGATGTGGAGCAACAACAGCTACATTAAAAGGTGGTCAAGGTTCTTCATCATGGATACAAGAATACTCAAATAATGAGATATATTCTGTAGGCGCTTTAATAATAAATAATGCTGTTGGAAACCCCTTAATGAACGAAGGTCCTTTTTTTATCTCAGGAAATCTAGAATTTGAAGATGAGTTTGGAGGAAGGGGGCCATCTCAAGAAAGTTATGATGGAATTTTAAGAGCAAAAAGATTGCCCTCTAGCCTTGGTATTTCAGACACATTTGGTAAGATAAAACATTATCATAAAAATGATATTTCAGATATAGCCAGTAATACTGTTATTGGCATTGTCGCCACAGACGCGCCTTTGAGTAGAAATAATTTAAAAAGACTAGCTATTATGGCACATGATGGAATAGCGAGATCCGTAAACCCTTCACATACACCTATGGATGGAGATACTATTTTTGCAATTACCACCAACCCACAAAATAATGAAGCAAACCTTTCTAATGTAGATATCTTAACTTTAGGGTCAAGAATAAGTGATTGTGTTTCTAGAGCCTGTAATAGAGGAGTTTATGAAGCAAAAAAATAGGTCTATCTAAACCAGATTGGAAAAGTTTATTTCAAAAAAAATAATTTTTTATTCCACTTTTTCTTGAAGAGCTTCCGCCTTTCTTTTCAAGCGAATATAAAATAAAGGAGCAAAAGGTATGCTAACTAAATAAATCAAAACTAAAATTGTAAAACCTTTGATTGGATTACTAATTATAGCATTACTCAGCAAAGCTAAAATTACAAGCATAGGTATTACTAATGATTTTGGAATTTGAAAAACTTTTCCTGAGAATGTTGGTAAGTTACTAACCATACCAATTGAAATTACAACTATCCAAAAACTAATAATTTCAGGTGACCTAAAGTAAGTAATTTCTAAAATATTCTCTAATGCAATTGGTAAAAGTAATAAAAAAGCTGCAGCGGGAGTAGGTATTCCACTAAAATAATTTTTTGCGTAGCTTGGTCTTTCAGATAACTCTGAATTAAATCTAGCAAGCCTTAAAGCAGCACAAATAATAAATAAAACAATAGCAATCCAAAATAAATTATTTACAGGGTTGCCTATCCACAAAAATATTGAAAAAGCAGGTACAGCACCAAAAACTACAAAATCAGACAAAGAATCTAGTTGCATACCAAAATCGCTAGTGGATTTTAATAATCTTGCTACTCGTCCATCTAACATATCGAAAACTGCTGCAATAATTATCATTATAATTACATTATCCCAGCGCCCTAACAAAGCTTGATACATAGCTTGCAAACCAAAAATTAAAGCACATACTGTTAAAAAATTAGGTAGCATCCATAAAATGGAAAACCTTCTTGGCCTTGATTGAAAAGCTTTTTTAGCTAATTTAAGTCCCTTGTTATTCATTAAATTTGACTTTGGACTGATTTACTATTTTTACTAAAATCAGCAAGAATAGTCTCCCCAGCAAGTGTTTTTTGTCCCAGAAGAACTGATACTGAGGTATCAGAAGGAAAGTAAACATCAACCCTGCTTCCAAATCTTATCAAACCAAAAACATCTCCCGCTTTAAGTGATGAACCAATATCTACGTCACAAATAATTCTTCTAGCCACTAATCCAGCAATCTGAACAAAAGCAATTTTTTTACCATTTTCCGTATCCATTCCCAATATTAATCTTTCATTATCAGATGAAGCCTTATCTAAGCTGGCATTGAAAAATAGTCCCGGTATATAATTTTTATAAGTGATTTTTCCTAACATAGGCGATCTATTAACATGAACATCAAAAACATTCATAAATATACATATTCTCTGCCAATCACCATCTGGAAGACCTAATTCTTGATCAGGAATGACTTTTGAAATCTCTATAATTCTTCCATCAGCAGGGGCAATTATTAAGTTATTTTTATTAACACCTGATAAAATTGGAGTAACACGATTAGGGTTTCTAAAAAAATAAATACACCAGATAGTTAAAATAAACCCTGCAAAATATAAGGGACTCCATATCCAGCCAATTATAACTGTTAATATTACAAAAATTGCAATAAATGGGGTACCTGCAGGATGAATAGGAACTAATACTGATGTTTTAATAGAATCAATTATTGACATTTATTTTCCTGCATAAATTAAAATTCAATTTGAACAAATCATCATCATAATTTTTATAATATATAAAGTGATAATTTAATACAATTGCACTTATTATCACAATATTGTATTTATTAAAACATAACTTGGAGTAAATTGTGAATAAAATTAAAGAAAAGAAATTAAACTCAATAAAATCGCAACTTAATGAAATAAATGAATTTGTTAAAGTAAACGTTAATCAAGAAGTCCTAAAGAAAATTGATAACAATAACGACAAAGAAAATGATACTCTAATATTAACAAAAATTGTTAACTAT
>CAJJBL010000108.1 GCA_905182395.1 alpha proteobacterium SCGC AAA536-G10
TTAAATGATGAAGAAATGCCTGCAACTCAATTTAACATGAAGTTTGTTGAAAAAGCAGGTTTGGTAAAGTTTGATTTTTTAGGTTTAAAAACATTAACGATTCTATCAAAAGCAGAAAGTTTAATTAAAAAAAAACAAGAAAACTTTAATTTATCTAATATATTACTCAACGATGTTAAAACTTATGAAATGCTATCGACTGGAGATACTATTGGTGTTTTTCAATTAGAATCAGCTGGCATGAGAGATGTCCTGATTGGTTTAAAGCCTGATAGATTTGAAGATATTATAGCTGTAGTTTCATTGTATCGTCCTGGGCCAATGGAGAATATTCCCACCTATATTAATAGAAAGCATGGAAATGAAAATATTGATTATATGCATGTGGATTTAGAAGAGGTACTAAAAGAAACTTATGGAATTTTTATATATCAAGAGCAAGTTTTAAGAGCTGCTCAAGTACTAGCTAATTTTTCATTGGGAAGCGCAGATATATTAAGAAGAGCGATGGGAAAAAAAGATCAAGATGAAATGTTTCAACAAAAAAATGCTTTTTTAGAAGGTGCAAAACATAAAGGATTAGATGAAAATAAAGCAAATGAAATTTTTGATCAAATTTCAGCATTTGCTGGTTATGGATTTAATAAATCTCACGCAGCGGCTTATGCATTAATTGCTTATCAAACAGCTTGGATAAAATGTAATTTTCCTAAAGAATTTTTTGCATCAATGATGTCGATTGAATTTAATAATTCAGAAAAATTATCAACTTTTTATCATGATTTAAAAAGATTGAATATTTCCCTTAAACCTCCATGCATTAATAATAGTAAAAATTATTTTTCTATTGAAAACGCTGATAATAAAGATCCCTTTATTAGATATTCATTATCTTCTTTAAAAAATGTTGGTAACGAAGCAATTGTTAAAATTGTTCAGACTAGAAATGAAAAAGGTATTTTTAATAATATTGATGATTTTTTAAATAAGGTTCCTTATAATTGTATTGGCAAAAAAGCTCTGGAAAGTTTAATAAAATCAGGAGCATTTGATTGTTTGGAGAATAATAGAAATAAACTTTTTTCTTCTATTGATTTAATGTTAAATTATTCTCAAGCCATTCAAAAAGACATGATTTCTAATCAAGAAAATTTATTTAATAATATTGATAATAGTGAATTAATGATTGACATACCAGAAGTGTTAGAGTGGACGTTTCTTGAAAAATTAAATAATGAATTTACATCACTTGGAATATATTTGTCATCACATCCTCTTGATAATTTTTCTATTGTCATGAAAAATTTAAAGATTATAAACTCGTCTCATTTATTAGAAAACTTTAAGACTAATTTTGAAAAAAAAATTATTCAATTATGCGGTTTGATTTTTAAAGTTCAAAAAAGACAATCTCCAAGAGGTAAATGGGCAACTATTCAATTAAATGATTTAGGTGGTAATTGTGAAATAGTATTATACTCTGATATTTTAGAAAAATATGAATTTTTGCTGAATGAAAGCAAGCCAATATTAATTGATGCTGAAGTTAAGCGTGAAGATAATCAGGGGATAAGGATTATTGCTAAAAGATTAAGGAAATTTGATGAATATATAACAAATACAAAGTTTAATATAACCATTACAATAGTTGATTTAAGTGTTGTTGAAAAGATTAAGTCTACTTTAAAATTCTTACAAAAAGGAGCATCTTCAGTTTTTTTTAAACTTCATGTGGATAAAAAAATTATTGAAATTAAAGCTATGGAAAATATAAAGTTTTCGGAGGACTTTTTAAATCAAATTTCTAATATTAAAGGTATAAGTAAAATTAGTTACTTATAGTTTTTCTAAAGTCTAAATTTACTTGCATATATTCATAAAATAATTTAATTAAAAACAATCTTGTGTAATGCTTGGTTTATACTTAACCTTCCGGTGTTTTTATAAGCATTACTTAACATTAACCGGTAAAAAGGAATTTTTAATGTCAACTGCTACTTTTACAATGCGTCAACTTCTAGAAGCTGGTGTTCATTTTGGTCATCATACTAGAAGATGGAACCCTAAAATGGATCCTTATATTTTTGGAAAAAGAAATAACATTCATATTTTAAATTTAGAAAAAACTGTTCCAATGTTACATGAGGCTTTGGAAGCTATCTTATCTATTGCAAAAAATGGAGGAAAATTTTTGTTCGTTGGGACAAAACGTTCCGCTTCTGAATTAGTCGCTCTTGCAGCCATTAATTGTGGACAATATTATGTTAACCATCGTTGGTTAGGGGGAATGCTTACCAACTGGGAAACAGTTTCCAAATCAATTAAAAATCTTAAAGCTATAGAAGCACGAATAGAATTAGGTGAGCTTAATAGTTTAACTAAAAAAGAAAGATTAAACATTGAAAGACAAAGAGATAAATTAGAATTAACATTAGGTGGCATTAAAAATATGTCAGGATTGCCTGATGCTATTTTTATTATCGACACAAATAAAGAATCAATCGCTGTGGCAGAAGCAAATACTTTAAAAATTCCTGTTATAGCTATATGTGACACTAATAGTGATCCATCTGGAATCGATTATCCTATTCCTGGTAACGATGACGCACTAAGAGCTATTTCATTATATTGCGATTTAGTAGGAGCATCAATATTAAAAGGTTTAGAAAGTAATTTAGAACAAAGTGGAATAGATCTTGGTGAATCTTCAAATATAATTGAAAAAAACTTAGATGAAATTCTAGAAGAAAACAAAGATATTGATACAAATAAAATTGCTGATGTAATCAATTAAATTTTATAAATTTAATTGATTATAAGTAATTAAAGAAAGGAAAATAAATGGCTCTTTCAGCTTCAATGGTTAAAGAATTAAGAGAAAAAAGTGGCGCCGGCATGATGGATTGTAAAACAGCTTTACAAGAAACCGAAGGTAAAATGGAAGAAGCAATTGATTGGTTAAGAAAAAAAGGTTTGTCTGCAGTTGCAAAAAAATCAGGTCGAGTTGCTGCTGAAGGATTAATTGGTATTTCTGTTAAAGATAATGTTGGGTCTATAATAGAAATTAATTCTGAAACAGACTTCGTTGCTAGAAACGAAATATTTCAAGAGTTTGTTAGTACTTGTGCTGATTTAGCAATAGAAAGTGATGGTAATTTAGACATTTTGAAGAAAATGCCTTTTCCTAACTCAGATAGAAGCGTTGATGAAGAGCTTGCTAATAACATAGCTACTATCGGTGAAAACATGAATATTAGACGTATAGAAATTTTAAATGTAAGTAATGGTGTAGTTATTTCATATATTCATAATAGTGTTAACGAGGGATTAGGTAGATTAGGAGTTTTAGTTGCTTTGCAATCTGATGCTGATGAAAATAATTTATCAAATTTAGGAAAACAGTTAGCAATGCATATAGCTGCTACTGCACCTCAAGCTTTAAATATAGATGAATTAGATCAAGATATAGTTAAAAGGGAAAAACAAGTTTTAATAGATCAAGCCATTGCATCTGGCAAACCAAGTGACATAGCAGAAAAAATGGTTATTGGTAGAATGCAAAAATTTTACCAAGAGGTTGTCTTGAATGAACAAACTTTTGTTATAGATGGTGAAACAAAAATTAAAGATGTAATAAAAAAAGCAGAAAAAGATTTCAGCACTTCGATTAAATTAACTGGTTTTAAAATGCTTAAATTAGGTGATGGAATAGAAGTAAGTGAGAATGATTTTGCAGCTGAAGTAGCTGCAACAGCTGGAATAAAATAATTTTTTTTAAATTTATATTATTTGAGGTTATTTGTTGAAAAAATTTAAGTGGAAAAAAGTTCTTTTAAAAATCTCAGGTGAATCATTAATGGGTAGTGATACATTTGGTATTAATCCTACTGAAGTTAAATTATTTGCAAAAGAAATCAGTGAAGTTGTTCTATCTGGTTTGCAAATCTGTATTGTTGTAGGTGGAGGCAATATCTATAGGGGAATTTCAAGTTCTGAAAATGGTATGGATCGAACAACTGGTGATTACATGGGAATGCTAGCCACAGTTATGAATAGTCTAGCAATTCAAAATGCACTTGAACAAATTGGAATTGAAACTAGAGTTCAATCAGCGCTTCCAATTTCCGCGGTCTGTGAACCTTATATAAAAAGACGAGCTATTAGGCATATGGAAAAAGGTAGAGTAGTAATATTTGCTGCTGGGACTGGTAACCCATACTTTACTACAGATACAGCTGCAGCTCTTAGAGCTTCAGAAATGAATTGTGAAGCAATAATTAAAGCAACTTTAGTTGATGGTGTATATTCAGCAGACCCTAAAGTTGATAAAAACGCAATTAAATTTGATAGAATGACATATTTAGAAGTATTATCAAAAGATTTAAAAGTTATGGATGCCTCTTCAATTTCATTGGCAAGAGAAAATAAAATACCAATTATAGTTTGCTCTATAGTTGAAAACAATAATCTTACAAAAGTTTTATCTGGAAATGGTTCATATACGATAATTACTGATTAAGGAGTTTTTTTATGGCTGATTTAAATTCTAATGAAATTCAAGAGCGAATGAATAAGGGTATTGAATCTTTTAAAAAAGATTTAAGTAGTTTGAGAGTTGGAAGAGCATCATCTTCAATGCTTGATCCCATAAATGTTAATGCATATGGAAGTATTCTTCCTTTAAATCAAACAAGTACTGTTAGTGTTCCTGAGTCAAGGTTGTTGTTAGTATCAGTTTGGGATAATTCACTTGTTTCATTTGTTGAAAAAGCAATTAGAGAGAGTTCACTAGGATTAAATCCTATGGTTGAAGGTAATATTATTAGAATTGCAGTTCCACCTTTGTCAGAAGATCGAAGAATTGAACTTACAAAAGTTGCAGCTAAATATGCGGAAAATTCAAAAATATCAATAAGAAATATAAGAAGAGATATGGTTGAAAGTATTAGGAAATCTCAAAAAAATGGAGATATCAGTGAAGATCAAAAACATAGTGATGAAATTAAAATTCAAGAAATAACTGATTCACATATAAAAAATATTGATTTTCTTTTATCAAACAAAGAAAATGAAATTTTAGAAACATAGTTGAATTTATATGGATCTTCAACATTTAGCTATTATAATGGATGGCAATAGACGTTGGGCTAAATTTA
>CAJJBL010000109.1 GCA_905182395.1 alpha proteobacterium SCGC AAA536-G10
TTAAAATCCTTTAATCTATCAGTATCAGTCATACGTTGTTGAATAATATACCTTGCCATTGCTCCACGTGCTTTCTTAGCATAGAAACTTATAATTTTTTCTTTCCCATCTCTAAGTTCCATAAAAACAGGAGTGATTACATTCAATTCCAAAGTGGAAATATCAACAGCATTAAAGTATTCTTGAGACGCACAATTTATTAAAACTTTTTCTTTAATATTTTTAGCTTGTAAATTGAGAGCTTCCGATAATTTGGTCCCCCAATAATCATAAAGTGAATTGCCATAAGTTGTTTTTAACTTACTTCCCATTTCTAATCTATATGGCTCTATAGCATCCAAAGGACGCAAAAGACCATAAAGACCAGATAAAATGAATATATGCTTTTGAGCCCATGACATATCATCATCATCCAATGAACCAGCATCCAAGCCTTGATAAGTATCCCCAGCAAAGGCAAAAGCAGCTGGCTTTTTCTTTTGCTTTCCAAATAAAGCAAAACGTTCTGCATTAAGTTTTGCTAAGTTTGAACTAATTCCCATTAGGTTTTGTAAATCTTCAACACTCAACTTACGTGTTACATCTATTAATTCTTTTACGTTCATAGAAAAGTCTGGTTCAGTTGCAACAAAACTATCTATAGGATCCATATTTAGTTTTTTTGCAGGTGAGACAACAACCAGCATTTTTTTCTCCTCAATAATGTTTGTTTAAATTAATATAAACAGCCAAAAATGTCTACATAAGCCTCTATATTTTATAGAAGTTATTAAATAATTGATTGTATAAAATAATTATTAAAATCATTGCTAGTCTAAAATTAATAGAAAAGCATAAATAATTCTTATGAAATCATTAGGTTTCTCATGAGAAACTTTACTTAAAAGAGATGAAAAATGAGTATTGTTTTTTGTTACAAATGATATGAAAAAATATATACACAATTGACTTTAATATATTTATATAATGGCGGAGAGGAAGGGATTCGAACCCTTGAGAGGCGTTAACCCCAACACGCTTTCCAGGCGTGCGCCTTAAACCGCTCGGCCACCCCTCCAAAAAATTAAGACCTTACATTAACAATTTTAGCCTCGCAAGTTAATATAAACTATTATTTTATTGTAAAATCATTATAACTTTTTCATAATTTGAGTTTTCTAACATAGCAACAATTTTAAGGAATATTAAATTGATACTAGGAAGAGTAATTATATTTTTTGGTATTAGTTCTTTTATATTAACTCTAATTAGCAATTATTTTGACGTATCGTTACATATGAATAGTAAACAAGGGATTACACAAATAGGGGAAATTTGGTTTTATTTTGCTCCCAGTAGCCTTCAAGTAGCTGAAGCTATAGTCAGCAGATATATTGATCCTTGTTCGTCATTAGAAATATTCAACTGTTCTGGATTTATATGGCATCCTTTTATATCATCTATTCTAAATTTACCTGCGGCCCCTTTTTTTGCTATATTAAGCTTTTTATTAATCAAGTTTGGTTTAAAAAAATCTTATAAAAAACGATCTTCAATTAAAAATAACAGTGATTTGAAAAACAAATTTTAGTCTAATTGTCTCCCATCTTTAATGCTTCAAAAAATGCATTCTGAGGTATTTCAACTTTACCAAACTGCCTCATCCTCTTTTTTCCTGCTTTTTGTTTTTCCAAAAGCTTCTTTTTTCTACTGATATCACCACCATAACATTTGGCAGTTACATCTTTTCTCATTGGAGTAATAGTTTCCCTTGCTATAACCTTTCCTCCAATTGCCGCCTGCAAGGCAACTTTAAATAGTTGCCTTGGTATCAAATCTTTTAACCTAGCGCATATTGCACGTCCTCTATTTTCAGCTTGATCTCTATGGCTCATCATTGCTAAAGCATCCACAGGATCTCCGTTAACTAATATTGAAACTCTAACTAAGTTTCCTTGCTTATAACTATCTATTTGATAATCAAAGCTTGCATAACCAGAAGTCATACTTTTTAATTTGTCATAGAAATCAAATACAACTTCATTAAGTGGCAACTTATAAACAATCATTGCACGAGCACCAGCATAGGTTAAGTCTATTTGCTCACCTCTTCGATCAGTACATAAAGTTAAAACTGAACCTACATATTCATCGGGAACCATTATAGTAGCCTTTATCCAAGGCTCTTCTATAAAATTAATATGATTAATATCAGGTAAATCTGCTGGATTATGAAGTAAGACATTAGTATTATCTGTTTTTTGAACTTTATAAACAACCGACGGAGCCGTGGAAATTAGATCTAAGTCAAACTCTCTAGTTAATCTTTCTCTTATTATTTCCATATGTAATAAACCTAAAAAACCACATCTAAAACCAAAGCCTAACGCAGCCGACGTTTCCGCTTCAAAGCTAAACGATGCATCATTGAGAGATAGTTTACTTAAAGATTCTTTTAGATCGGAGAATTGAGCATTATCCATTGGGAAAAGGCCACAAAAAACAACAGGAACAGAAGGTTTAAAACCAGGAAGCATATTTTCAACTGGGTTACGTTCTTCAGTTATAGTATCACCAACTTTGCAATCAGCAACAGTTTTAACAGAAGCAGTTATAAAGCCTATTTCCCCAGGGCCAAGAGTATCTACATTTAAAATTTTAGGGGTAAAGATTCCAAGGTTTTCAATAGTATGAGATACTTGCGTCGACATAAAACGAATTTTTTGCCCTTTTCTTAACATTCCCTGTTTAACCCTAACAAGAGTTAACACACCTAAATAAGGATCATACCAACTATCTATAAGAAGAGCTTGCAATTGAGCATTCGCATCTCCTTTTGGAGGAGGCAACTTTTCTACTAAGTTAGCCAAAACCTCTTTTATACCTTGCCCTGTTTTGGCAGAAACTTCAATGCCTTCTTCACCTGGCAATCCAATAACATCTTCTATTTGTTGCCTAATTCTTTCTGGCTCAGAAGCAGGTAAATCAATTTTATTCAAAACAGTAACAATTTCATGATTCACTTCTATCGCTTGGTATACGTTAGCCAATGTCTGAGCTTCGACACCTTGAGATGAGTCAACTACTAGCAATGAACCTTCGCAGGCGGATAAAGATCTTGAAACTTCATAAGCAAAGTCAACATGACCAGGCGTATCCATTAAATTCAAAGTATAAGTTTGATTATCAGTATGTTTGTAAAGCAATCTAACCGTCTGAGATTTAATAGTTATTCCTCTCTCTCTTTCAATATCCATGCTATCAAGCACTTGCTCTTTCATATCACGTTCAGCTAATCCATTACATTCTTGAATTAATCTGTCTGCAAGAGTAGATTTTCCATGGTCAATATGAGCTATAATTGCAAAATTTCTAATTAAATTAGTTTCAGTCATTGAAATCCTTATAATAAATAATAATGCATTAGATTATCATTTTATTGCAAAATAGTTTTAAACTTGTTATTTGGCAATCTTAAAAAAATGATTTAAGGTTTCTTTACACTTGACTAAATAATTACTGAGTTGATAAAGTTTAGACATTATGAAAAAAAATTATAATTCACATCCTATTGAAGTTCTCAATTTATTAATAAACCCGGCCTCTGAGGAGTCCGGGATAATTTATTTTTTAATTAATTAAATTTAAATTTGAACTATTATTAAGGCAAAGAATTATGAACAATAATTATACTAAATATTCTCCATTTCCACCTATAGATGTTCCAAATAGAACTTGGCCCAACAACATTATTGATAAGGCTCCAATTTGGTGTTCTGTTGATTTAAGAGATGGTAATCAGGCCCTTGTTGAACCTATGGATTCAATAAGAAAAATGAGAATGTTTAAACAATTAATTGAAATGGGTTTTAAAGAAATTGAGGTAGGTTTTCCATCTGCGTCAGAAACAGATTTTAATTTTGTTAGAGATTTAATTGTTAATAATCACATTCCACCTGACGTAACAATACAAGTACTAACTCAATCAAGAAAGCCTCTCATTGAGAGAACTATAGAAAGTCTTGATGGATGTAGAAATGCAATTATTCACCTTTATAACTCAACCAGCACACTTCAAAGAAAAGTTGTTTTCAAAGAAAGTATGGAAGGAGTAAAGAAAATAGCAACTGACGGTGCTAAATTAATTATAGATCAAATTTCAAAGCTAAATACTTCTAATATTAAATTACAATATTCCCCAGAAAGTTTTACTGCAACTGAATTACCTTATGCACTTGAAGTATGTGAGAACGTTTTAGATATATGGGCAGCAACAGTTAACAATAAAGTAATAATCAATCTTCCTGCTACAGTTGAAATGTCTACTGCTAATGTACATGCCGATCAAATTGAATGGATGAATAATAACTTTAGTGATAGAGAACGTGTGATTTTATCACTTCATCCACATAATGATAGAGGCACAGCAATCGCTGCTACAGAATTAGGACTAATGGCAGGCGCTGACAGAGTAGAAGGAACTTTATTTGGCAATGGCGAAAGAACAGGGAATGTTGATTTAGTTACATTAGGCTTAAACTTATTTACTCAAGGTATTGACCCGAAATTAGATTTTAGTAAAATTAATCAATTAATTGAAACAGCAGAGTTTTGTAATAGACTTCCAATTCACGAGAGACATCCTTATGCTGGCTCTTTAGTTCATACAGCTTTTTCTGGTAGTCATCAAGATGCTATTAGAAAAGGAATGGAAGCAATAGAAAAATCTAATGATGATAAGTGGGAAGTGCCATACTTACCTATTGATCCAGCAGATATTGGACGATCATATGAGGCTATCATAAGAGTAAACAGCCAATCTGGTAAAGGTGGTACTGCTTGGTTATTAGAAACAGACCATCATATACGTTTACCAAAAGGTGCAGAAATTGAATTATCATCTCAAGTACAAAAAATTGCCGATAAAACTGGTGAAGAAATTACAAGTGATATGATTTGGAATATTTTTAATAAAAACTTTATTCTTGAAAGTCCATTTTCTTTATTTGATTTTAATACCGATGGAGCCAGCAGAAAATCAGACTTAGAGATAATTAATGCTAAAATTAAATTTAATGATGAGATTGTTAACTTTTCTTCCCAAGGAAATGGGCCTATATCGGCATTTGTTAATGGAATGCGAGAAAATTTTGATTTAAAATTTACTCTTGAAGACTTTGGACAGAATACCAGAAGTGCGACTTCTAAAGCAGAAGCTTCAGCTTATGTTGAACTTAAAATTAAGAATGGAACAAAATCTATATTTGGTTGCGGTATAGATACTAGCATTACATTAGCTCCAATAATTGCTGTAATTAGTGCCATTAATAAAATGAAGTAAAGAAAATCTAATTAGGTGGGATAGGAGCCGCTACAACTGCAGATTGAAATGCTTTTCTCTCATAAAGTTTTTTAGCCCAATTTGTTACACCTTTAAAAGAAGACATATCAATCTCAAAGTTTCTACACCTATTAAACCAACATCCTACAGGTATATCAGCTAAACTGAAATCATCTCCAACCACATAATCAGTTTTACATAATTGTTGATCTAAAATTTTCAGCATCTCATTAATAATATCTTTTGCCTCTATAACTTTATTAGGGTCTCTTTTATCTAATGGTAAATGGGCCATGTGAGCTGTTAATAATTGACAAGGGACCCCAAAAGCAAAGCTTGCCCAATCTATCCATTGATTAACTAGCGCATTATGTTTTGTATTCTTAGATGTTAAAAATTTATTTTTTTCTGAAATAAATTTAAGAATTGCGTTAGACTCATAGAGAATAAAGTTATTATAATCTAATACAGGAACCTTTCCATTTGGGTTTATTGTAAGAAATTTTTCAGCTTTATTACCTTCGTATTTTCCTCCAACATCTATGGTCTCAAATAAAATGCCTGCTTCAGTACAAAGCCATATTACCTTTTGTACATTAGCTGAAGATCTTCTTCCATAAATTATAATAGCCATAAACACCCTATTAATTGAAAAATTTTATTTAATATATAAAAAATGTAATAGTATGTAATACATATCTTTTAAACTTAAAAGCTTTTGAACAATATTATGAAAAATAAAAAAATTTATCTAAGTAGTAGAAGAGTTATAGAAATTTCAGGATCTAATAGCATTAAATTTCTTAACAATATTTTAACTGCTGATCTATCTAATCTAAAACAAAATGAAATTCTATTTAGTACTCTACTAACTCCCCAAGGAAGAATTTTATTTGATGTATTAATAAGTATAAAAAAATTAGACATTAATAATTCTATTCTTTTAGAATGTCACATTGATCAATTAGATAGTTTATTAACCAAGCTAAACTTATATAATCTAAGAAAAGAAGTAACTATAGTTAATACAGAATATAAAGTTATTGTTACAAATATTCCTGATAAAAACATAGATACAATAATGGACCATAGATTTATAGGTTTTGCAGTTAGTAGAATTTATTATATGAAACTTCCTAATGAGGAAATATGTGATGTTGAAAAAACATTAGATCTAACTTGGTATGATTTATATAGATATAAATGTTGCGTGCCAGAAGGTCCTAAGGAAATCATATCTGGGATATCCTTGCCTTTAGAACTAAACCTAGATTTATTGAACGCTATAAGTTTTGAAAAAGGCTGTTTTATTGGTCAAGAAGTAAATGCTCGAATTAAATGGCGAGGATTAATTAAAAATAAGTATGTTCCTATTCAATCAATAGATATTAATCAATCCATAAAAAAAATAGATATTAAAGACGAACAAAATATTTATTTTGAAGATAAAGTAATTGGGAAAATAATTGTAATAAGATATAGCAAGAAAACTGCTGACTATCATGGTATGGCAAATATAAAATTAAGTTATTTATATGAATTTGAGAAAAACAAATCATTAGCATGTGATTTTAAAAATATAAAATTAAAGATAAATTTTCCTAAATATCTTTTGCCTTTACCTCAAAAACGATAAACTTCTTAGATTGACAATATTATAATATCGTCATATTAGTTGTTTAAATTTCAAAAATTTAATTAAATACTGATCTCAATTATAAATAATGTTACTATATAAGATCTAAATTTAATTAGATTTGCAATATTTTCTAATTTTTGAAAAATGGAGTAAAAGAAAATGTCATCACTTCTTATGCCAAAAGCTACTGCTGTATGGTTAATAGATAATACTGCATTAACGTTTGAACAAATAGCTGAATTCTGTAACTTACATGTTTTAGAAGTTCAAGCAATTGCAGATGGAGATGTTGGCCAAGGAATTTTAGGATTTGACCCAATTTTAAATGGTCAAATCACTAAAGAAGAAATTGAAAAATGTTGCAATGACTCAAGTCTTTATTTAAAAAAATCTTTATCCTCACTTCCTCAATCTAAAGCAAAATCTAGAGGTCCAAAATATATTCCTTTAGCTCGAAGAGGAGATAAGCCAGATGCAATCGCCTGGATTGTTAAGCATCATCCTGAAGTTAAAAACAGTCAAATTTCTAAGCTAATAGGAACTACAAAAGAGACTATAGAAAAAATAAGAACTAGAAGCCATTGGAATATTTCAAATATTACAGCTAAACATCCAGTTCTATTAAGTCTTTGTGCTCAAGAAGACATAGAAAATGCCATAATCAAGGCTGGTGGAAAACTTGAAAATGATGATAACAAGAATCCATAACTTTAAAATTGAAGATAAACAAAAATTTTATATTATTGCATATTTAATATCAAATATTATTAATATAATTTGAATGAGTACCATAATGAAAAATAATATTACTAAACCAATTGTTGCATTAATTATGGGAAGTAAAAATGACTGGGAAACCATGCAATTCTGCGAAGAAATATTAGTTTCTCTTAAAATACCTTATATAACCAAAGTAATTTCGGCTCATAGAACACCAGAAAGAATGATAGACTTTTCTAAATCAGCCGATGAAGAAGGTTTACAAGTAATAATTGCAGGTGCAGGTGGAGCTGCTCATTTACCTGGCATGGTTGCTTCACATACTAATCTTCCAGTGATTGGGGTTCCAATAAAAAGCTCTGCCCTCAATGGTTTAGATAGTCTTCTTTCAATAGTTCAAATGCCAGGAGGAGTCCCTGTAGCGACCATGTCAATTGGTAAAGCTGGTGCGACTAATGCTGGAGTTTTTGCAGCTAAAATCCTTAGCTTATCAAATGACTTAATTAAAAAAAATCTATCGGATTGGCTAATTCAACAAACAAATAATGTCCCATTTACTCCATATGAAAATAATGACTAATAAAATTGATTATCCATTATTACCCAATAATCAAAATATTATTGGTATACTAGGTGGAGGACAACTTGGGAAAATGACAGCTTTGTCTGCCAATAAAATAGGTTATAAAACTCATCTATACTGCCCTAAAGGAGATAACCCAGCTGAAGCAGTAGTTGACTTTATTACTAATGGTGAATGGGATGATTTTGATAAATTAGTAGATTTTTCTTCAAAAATTGTATGCGCAACTTCAGAATTTGAAAACATTCCATCTAAGACACTTGAACTATTATCACAAAATATAAATGTTACCCCAAGTAGTACTGTTTTTAGATGCGCTCAAATTCGTTCAAAAGAAAAAGAAATGGCCTTAAAATCTGGCTTTCAAACGCCCCAATGGCACCTCATTAGAAATACTGATGATTTAATAAAGTCGAGTAATGTTCTAAATAATTCAGGGATTTTAAAAACAAACTCTTTTGGATATGACGGAAAAGGTCAAGCTAAAATCAATAAAGAAACAAACTTGTTTCAAATTTGGGAAGATCTTGGCTCTATAGAATGTGTTCTAGAAGAAACTATCAATTTTAAAAGAGAAATATCAATTATGTATTTTAAGAGTCAAGATGGATCTGATGGATATTTCCCGTTATCAGAAAATCATCATGAAAATGGTATCTTAAAAAAAAGTATGGCTCCGATAAAATTAGATCTATCAATCGAGAAAGAATTAAAATTAAAAACTAAACAGTTAGCTAAAAATTTAAACTTTTATGGAATCTTAGCCATTGAGCTATTTGAACTTCAAGACGGAAGTTTAATATTTAATGAAATAGCTCCAAGACCACATAATTCTTTTCATTGGACTAATGAAATTTCTGGAAATAGTCAATTTGATATCCTAATTAGAACTATATGTGGTCTTCCTGTTAAAAATGTGTCCGCTGATAGTAAATGGGAAATGACTAATATTATTGGAGAAGACTTAAATCACTTAAAAAATATTTATAATGAACAAAATTATTCTATTAATATTTATGGTAAAAAATCTATCAAGCCGGACAGAAAAATGGGTCATTATACTAAACAAATAATTTAAATTTATACCTTTAATTGTTTACAAAAATTAAAAGGTACGTCCTGATAAACTTCATTAATAAAATTTGAAAACAATAGAAAAGCATATGGTCGCCATCGGTTTATAGGCTCTAAATTAATATCATTATTAGGGAAATAATTATCTGGTAATTTAATGCCAAAATTTTCCGACTTATCTCTTAAAAATTCATCTTTTAATGTTTTTGCGTCATATTCCAAATGATTAAGTATAAATAAATCTTTAGATTTTGGACATCTTACCATTCCGACACCTGATTCAGATGAAAAAGCTAAAATTTCTAAACCTGATTGTAATATTTCCTTTTCTTTATTTTCAGTATACCTTGAAACAGGCATTGGAAATCTATCAATAAATCCATTCATTAATCTATAACGTTTACTTTTATTTAAATTATGATCGTAAACACCAAACAATTTTCTTTTTATTTGGTGCTTCTCAACGTTATGGAGTTCTTTTAATAAAGCTTGCGCGCCCCAACAAATTCCAATTCTTCTAAAAACATTGCTTGAAGACCATGAAATTATTTCTTTTAACTCTTGCCAATATTTGACTTCTTCAAAAGGAATTGTTTCAATTGGTGCTCCAGTTATAATTAAAACATCATAAAAATTATTTTTTATTTCATCTAAGCTTTTATAAAACTCTAAAATATGATTTTTTGAAGTATTTTTTGGGGAGTATGATTGTGTAGTCATCAAAGTAAGCTCAATTTGCAAAGGAGAAGCCCCTAAAAGTCTTGCAAATTGAACTTCTGTTTGATTTTTTTGAGGCATCAAGTTCAACAACAAAAACTTTAACGGCCTAATATCCTGATTTTGAGCGATACTAGTATCTATTAAATCAACATCTTCATCTAAAAGCATCTCCCTTGCTGGCAAGCTATCTGGAATTTTAATAGGCATTTTTTAATATCTCTATAAAATTAAAAAGTTTTGCTAAAGTTAGTTTTTTTTATCTTAGTTATACTTTTTATAACTTTAGAAAGTAAATTTATACCCATATTATCTCTCAAAGGATTAACATTATTACTTATGTTTTTAATAAAATTAAATGGATTTTTTATCTTTGATATCATTGATATATCTTGAAGCCTTCTATCCAAAAAACGTTCTGTTTCTAATTGATTTAGAGAAACATCATCTAACCAATACAATAAAGTAGACGTGTACACTCCAGCAAGAGAAAATCTTTTTGTATAAAAAGAAAAATCCGTCGATTTATCTCCTGCTAATCTCCATATACTATTACATGTATTATATAAAATCTTCATAGATTTTTTTGAATTTTTTGGGAAGGCCATTAATGAAAGTGATGACCTAATAGATTCTTTATATGGTATACAATAATTTAATCTCATTAAGATTAATTTTTTAATTTTTTCAGGTATCCTTTCTGGCTTATTATCCAGAGATATAAAATCTTTCTCAACTGCTTTATCTACTATTTCCACAAATAATTTTATAAAATCAATACCTCCGTTATTAAAATGAAGTTTATAAATCTTAATACGTTGTTTTTCAGTAATGTTTTTTTCAAAATTAATATCAACTGCTCCTTGCTCCATAGCTTTCCATGTCCAACCATCAAAAGGAACATGTGATAACATAGCTTTAACCAAATCTGCTTTCACTTGTTGATTATCTTTATTTATTTTTTTCATTTAATGTCCAATGTTTTTTATAAAATGAAGTTTAATTTAATGTTCAATTATATTCAATTAATATGAAAATAAAATTAGTAACTAATATACTTGCCAATATATAATGTTTTATGCTATCCGCTATGTTCTTATTTATTTTATATTAATTTTTAAAAGGTTTTAAAATATGTATGTGTCAGTTCGTGACAACAATGTTGATCAGGCTTTAAGAGTACTTAAAAAGAAAATGCAAAGAGAAGGCATGTTCAGGGAAATGAAGAATAGAAGAGCTTATGAAAAGCCTTCTGAGGAAAGAGCTAGAGAAACGGCAGAAAGTACAAGAAGAGTAAGAAAACTAATGAGAAAAAGATTAGAGCGCGAAGGTTACTAAGCTTTTTAAAATTTTAATTGGACCAAAGCCGCATTATATAAATAACTGCGGTTTTTTTTTGCCTAATACTTTATAATTAATTAATAATTTGATATTAGATATTAAGTAAATTTAAATGCATGGAGTGATTCATTATGAAGATAGGTAGCCCTAAGGAAATATTCAAAGGTGAAAATAGAATAGCAATGACACCAGAAAGCGCTAAACATCTTCAAAAATTAGGTTATGAATGCGTTGTTCAATCTGGAGCTGGCGATAATTCCAATTTTTCTGATAAAGATTATAAAGATGCTGGGGTTAAAGTTTTAAAAAATGCTGATCAATTATGGAAAGAATCAGACATAATTTTAAAAGTTAGAGGCCCTGAAAAATCAGAAATATCTAAAATGAAATCTGGGCAACAAATAATTAGTTTTATATGGCCTGGTCAAAATAAATTATTACTTGAAAGCTTAAAAAAGAAAAAAGTAACTGTCCAAGCAATGGATATGATACCTAGAATTAGTAGAGCACAAAAAATGGATGCTCTTTCTTCAATGGCAAATATAGCTGGTTATAGAGCCGTAATAGAAGCTGGGAATCAGTTTGGAAGATTTTTTACCGGTCAAATCACTGCTGCAGGCAAGGTTCCTCCAGCAAAAATACTTGTTATTGGAGCAGGTGTCGCTGGGCTAGCTGCAATTGGTACAGCAAAATCAATGGGAGCAATTGTTAGATCGTTTGACGTAAGACCAGAAGTAGCTGAACAAATTGAATCAATGGGCGCAGAGTTTCTCATGCTTGATTTTGATACAGATGGTTCTGGAGAGGGCGGATATGCAAAGCCTGCTTCAAAAGAGTTTATTAAAAAGGAAATGGAACTTTTTAGATCTCAAGCACCTGAATTAGATATTGTAATTACTACAGCCTTAATACCAGGCATGCCTGCACCTAAGTTATGGCCAAAAGAAATGGTAGATTTAATGAAACCAGGCTCTGTAATAGTTGATCTTGCCGCAGAACAAGGTGGAAATTGTGATCTTACCGTTCCTAATAAAATGATAGAAACTAAAAATAAAGTTAAAATTATTGGATATACCGACTTACCTAGTAGGATGGCGACACAAGCTTCAACTTTATATTCAACAAATACTCGTCATTTGATGGATGATCTTACTCCAAAAAAAGATGGCATCCCTTTAATAAATATGGAAGACGACGTAATAAGAGGCGCTACTGTAATTCACAACGGTGAAATAACTTTTCCACCACCCAAACCTAAAGTTGCAGCTATTGCAAAACATATAAACCAAAATATAAAAGAAAAAACTCCAGAAGAATTAGCTCAGGATCAAATTAATGCAGAGAAAAAGGCTGGTAAAATTCAGGTTAGCTCTTTAATCATTGGAGCTTGCTTAATGTGGCTGATTGGTATGTATGCTCCTTCTGAATTTATGCAACATTTCATAGTATTTATTCTATCATGTTTTGTAGGCTTTCAAGTGATATGGAATGTATCTCATGCATTGCATACACCATTAATGGCTATTACAAATGCTATTTCGGGGATTATTATTCTTGGTGCTTTGTTGCAAATGGAAACAACTAACAACATTGTAAGTATTTTAGCATTAATTTCTATTTTTATAGCAACCATTAATATTGTTGGTGGCTTTATGGTTACTAAAAGAATGCTTGCTATGTTCCAAAGAAGTTAACAAAGGATTAATAATATGACTATTGGATTACTAACTGCTTCATATATAACTTCAAGTGTGCTTTTTATTCTAGCTTTAGGAGGATTAAGTAATCAAGAAAAAGCAAAAAGAGCTGTTTGGTATGGAATTGTAGGTATGGCAATTGCTGTCATTGCAACTCTTTTGGGGGAAGAAATATTTTTAACAGAATGGCTTGAATGGCTTATAGCAGCTATAATAGTTGGTTCAATAATAGGGATAATAGTAGCAAAAAAAGTTCAAATGACTGGAATGCCTCAACTTGTTGCCGCACTTCATTCATTTGTTGGCCTTGCAGCGGTATTTATTGGAATCAATTCAGCCTTGTTACCACATCTAGAATTATCTAACACACAATTAATTATTCATAATGTAGAAGTGTTTTTAGGTGTATTTATTGGAGCTATAACATTTACAGGATCAATAATAGCATTTGGTAAATTATCTGAAATAATTTCAGGAAAAGCTTTAATCATTCCTGCAAGACATGCTTTAAACGTAATAATGTTTTTTGGTTGCTTGTTTCTTGGATACTTGTTTTTAACACATGTTGGTAATTGGACATTAATTGCCATGACAATTATTGCTTTTTTGATTGGAGCTCATTTAGTATTAGCTATTGGTGGAGCAGACATGCCCGTAGTAGTTTCTATGTTAAACTCCTACTCAGGATGGGCAGCAGCAGCCACTGGATTTATGCTTGGTAACGACCTTTTAATAGTCACAGGAGCTCTTGTTGGATCTTCTGGAGCTATACTTTCTTACATAATGTGTAAAGCTATGAACCGTAATTTTATATCCGTTATTCTTGGAGGTTGGGGTGATACTTCAGGACCTACTATGGACATAGATGGAGAAATGATAGCTATAGACATAGAAACAGTAGCTACTGCTCTAAATGAAGCAAACACTATAGTTATAGTCCCTGGCTACGGTATGGCCGTGGCACAAGCACAAAGCGCAGTTTCTGAGTTAACCTCTAGACTGAGAGCTAAAAAGAAGAAAGTACGTTTTGGTATTCATCCTGTTGCCGGGCGATTGCCAGGTCATATGAATGTACTTTTAGCTGAAGCAAAGGTGCCTTATGATATTGTATTAGAAATGGATGAAATTAACTCTGACTTCCCTGATACGGACGTAGTTATAATATTAGGTGCGAACGATATTGTGAATCCAGCAGCTGAGGAGGATCCTAATAGTCCAATAGCTGGAATGCCTGTACTTCAAGTTTGGAAAGCAAAACAAGTTTTTATTTCAAAAAGAGGTCAAGGAAGAGGTTATTCTGGAATTGAAAATCCACTTTTCTTTAAAGAGAATTCACGAATGGTTTATGGCGATGCAAAAAAATCTTTAGACAGTATTTTACAATATATTAATTAAATATATTATTTTTTATATAGTCTGTTTCAAGCCAGCTTTAAGTAAGGCGACATTTTGTTTTTTTGATAACGTTTCTTCATCAAAATTTTTAACTAAATCATTAAAAATTCTG
>CAJJBL010000110.1 GCA_905182395.1 alpha proteobacterium SCGC AAA536-G10
GAAATAAAAGACGAATCAAGTAGAATTTTAAAGAGTATGGGTTATGATAAACATAATTATACTTATTTTTCTAAAGAATCCAGTAATAAAATTTTATCTATAATTAATAATTTTAATTATTAATTATCTTTTTTCTAAGTTAATAAAATCTCTTTTATCATATCCAGTATAAAGCTGTCTTGGCCTTCCTATTCTTTGAACTGGATCAGCTATCATTTCGTTCCATTGAGCTACCCAGCCAACCGTTCTCGCTACAGCAAAAAGTACTGTAAACATATCAGTAGGGAATCCCATTGCTTTTAAAATAATTCCTGAATAAAAATCAACATTTGGATATAATTTTTTTTCTATAAAATATTCATCGCTTAAGGCTATCTTTTCTAATTCCATAGCTATCTCTAGTAATGGGTCATCTTTAATACCTAATAAATCTAAAACTTCATGACATGAAATTCTCATTACAGCTGCTCTTGGATCATAGTTCTTATATACTCTATGTCCAAAGCCAAAAAGTCTAAATGGATCGTTTTTATCTTTTGCTTTATTTACGTATTCACCAATACGACTTACATTACCTATTTCTGACAACATTTTTAAAACAGCTTCGTTTGCACCTCCATGAGCAGGGCCCCATAATGAAGCAATGCCAGCAGCTATACATGCAAATGGGTTTGCTCCAGATGACCCTGATATTCTAACAGTAGAGGTTGAGGCATTTTGTTCATGGTCAGCATGAAGTATAAATATTTTATCCATTGCGTTAGAAATGATTGGATCAATTTTATATTTTTCTGCTGGAACTGAAAAACACATATGAAGAAAGTTTTCAGCGTATGTTAAGTTGTTTTGAGGATAATTAAATGGTTGCCCTAAAGAGTATTTATATGCCATTGCAGCTATTGTTGGTATCTTTGCAATTAATCGCCTTGAAGCTACTAATCTTTCATAAGGATCATTAATGTTAGTAGAATCTGGATAAAATGCTGATAAGGCTCCTACTACTCCTACCATAATTGCCATAGGGTGAGCATCTCTTCTAAACCCTCGATAAAAATTAATTAATTGTTCATGAACCATTGTATGAAAAGTTATTGCATTTTCAAATTCATGTTTTTCTGCCTTTTTTGGCAATTCCCCATTTAACAGTAAATAAGCTACTTCTAAAAAACTACTTTCATTTGCAAGTTGATCAATTGGGTAACCTCTATGAAGTAGAATTCCTTCTTCTCCATTAATATATGTTATTGCGGATTCACATGAACCAGTTGATCCATAACCTGGGTCATATGTAAATACACCTAAATCACTATATAAATTTCTAACATCAATTACGGAAGGCCCAACTGTTCCCTTTAAAATTTTAAGTTCTAGTTCTTTACCAGAAAAATTGATTGTTGCTTTATTTTCTATAGAATTATTTGACATGTTAACTACCTTAATTGAATCAGATTACATTAATATAAAGTTTAATAATGAATTAATAATTATAATTTAAACGTTTTAAACATATTTCACAACCTAGTACATAAATAATTGTTATTATATCTGGAGAATTTATTTTTCCAGTAAGAGCAGTTCTTAACAAAGGCCCAATTTGATTAAATTTTAATGATTTTTTACTTAAGTATTCTTTTAAAGAAGTGTCAATTTCTTCTTTAGACCATTTGCAGTGCATTAAACTTTCTGCAATTTCTTGGCATAAAATTTTATCATTTCGTAATTTAATTAAATGTTCTTCACTTTTGACTACAAAATCATCATTTATAATCCATTCAATATCATCTAATATTTCAGTAAAAACGTTAATTCTTTTAAGAAATTCAGGTATTAATAATTTTAACTTTAATTCTTGTTTAAGGGATAAATTTAATTCAGAACTTGTTACTATTAATTCATAAATTTTATCTATATCCATTGAATTTAAGTATTTTGAATTTATATTATTTAATTTTTTGATATCGAATTTTGCAGGAGATTTATTTATTTTATTTAAAGCAAATAATGTTTTAGCATTACTTATATCATAATCTAATTCGTTATCTGTAGACCATCCCAATCGAAGCAGATAATTGCACATAGCCTCATAAGTATAGCCCATTTTATGATAATCATAAACATTAGTAGCCCCATGTCTCTTAGATAACTTTGTTCCATCGGGGCCATGTATTAAAGGTATATGCGCATATACTGGTATGTCCCAATTTAAATATTTTATTATTTGAATTTGTCTAAATGCATTATTAAAATGATCATCACCTCTAATTATATGAGTGATTCCCATATTAAAGTCATCTACTACAGATGATAACATATAAGTTGGAGTTTTGTCAGATCTCAAAATAATCATATCATCAAGGATTTCATTATTTATAGATACATCACCTTGAACCATGTCATTAATAGTAGTTATTCCGGTTACAGGCATTTTTAATCTAATAACGAAGTCTTTTGAGTTGTCATTAATTACTTTGTCTCTCCAGGGAGATTTTATTGGAACACCATTTTCTCTGCTTTTAACCCTTAATGTGTTTAGTTCATCTGGGTTTAAATAGCATTTGTATGCAAAATGGCTTTCAAGCAGTTTATAAGCAATATCTATATGTTTATTTTTTTGTCTAGATTGATAAACTATTTCTTCAGAACTCTTGATTTTAAGCCAATCTAGGCCTTCATGAATCGCCTTTACAGCTTCAGGAGTTGATCTTTTTATGTCAGTATCTTCAATTCTAACTAAATATTTGCCATTATTTTTTTTTGCAAACAAGTAATTAAAAAGAGCTGTCCTAGCTCCGCCTATATGAAGATAACCAGTAGGAGATGGTGCAAATCTTGTAATAACTTTCAAAACATAACTCTCTATCTTAAAAAAATAACAATGCAACTAATTACATAAAAAAAATATAATGGGAAGCTTATAAATCGTAATACTATTTAATTAATATTTTCTTAATAATCCAGTTAAAACACCTTGAATATTAATTCTGTCAGGGCCATAAATATGGGTTTCATACTTGCTGTTAGCTGGCTCTAAAGCTATACTGTCGCCTTTTTTTCTAAATCTTTTAAGAGTTGCTTCTTCTTGATCAATTAGAGCTACGACTATGTCTCCATTCTTAACATCTGTTTTTTTATTAATTATAACAGTGTCTCCATCATATATACCGGCTTCTATCATAGAATCTCCATCAACACATAGAGCATAATGTTCACCTGTTGTCATAAGTGATGAAGGTATATTAATATAATTATCATAATTTGATATTGCTTCTATTGGGGTTCCAGCTGCAATTTTTCCTAGCAGAGGTATCTCAAGAGCTGTTGAGTTAACTGAACAAATGTTTTCTTTAGTTGTTTTTTTAATAAACTTATCTTTAAAATTTATTAATTCACTATTATAACTCTGTCCATTTGGATATTTTTTAG
>CAJJBL010000111.1 GCA_905182395.1 alpha proteobacterium SCGC AAA536-G10
CTACAGATAATTTTTCAAGAATTTCAAGTTTACCTTGCTCGCATATAGTGTCTGAAATCTTAAGTTCACCTAAACCACTAATGGCAACAATATCACCTGCACTTGCTTCATCAACCTCCTGTTTATCTAGGCCGTGAAAGTTCATGATTTGCAAAACTTTTCCTTGGCGAACTGTCCCGTCAACACTACCAATGGTAACAGGCTGTCCTTTCTTAACTTGCCCTCTTCTAATTCTTCCTGTGCCAATCAGACCAACGTAGCTGGAATAACTAAGAGCAGAGACTTGAATTTGCAAATCTCCATCTGGATCAACCTTTGGATAAGCTACATTATTGATTATAGTTTCAAATATTGTATCCATATTATCTGTTTTATTTGCCAAATCCTCTGTAGCCCATCCTTGTATTGCCGAAGCATAAACAACTGGAAAATCTAATTGATATTCATCTGCACCTAATCTATCGAAAAGATCAAATGTTTGATCTAGTACCCAATCCGGCCTTGCTCCATCTCTATCTACTTTATTTATAACTACAATGGGACGTAATCCTGCCTGAAGGGCTTTTTTTGTTACGAATCCAGTTTGAGGCATTGGACCATCTACAGCGTCTACTAATAATAAAACTGAATCAACCATAGATAAAACTCTTTCAACTTCTCCTCCAAAATCAGCATGACCTGGTGTGTCTACAATATTAATTCTATATTCTTTCCACTTAAGTCCAGTATTTTTTGATAGAATTGTAATTCCTCGCTCTTTTTCTAGATCATTGGAATCCATAACTCTTTCTACTGTTTGTGAGTGAGCGGCAAATGTACCAGATTGTTGCAACAACATATCTACTAATGTAGTCTTACCGTGATCCACATGAGCAACTATTGCTATATTTCTTATTAATTTAATTCTATCTGCTAATGTTAAGTTATTGCTCATTGTAAACTCTATTATTTTAATTGATTACTTTATATATAAAAAAGCCTATATAGCTCTTTATTAGACGTTTTGTCACTAAATAAAAATTTAGAAGAAGTATAAAATAAAATTTATATTAGATTTTTAAACAAATGCGTCTTCATCTTCAGTTGAAATAGGCTTTATTTTCTGAGTTTTAAGGGCCAAAGCCAATAATGGCGGAACCATTAATAATGTTAATAACGCCGAAGTAGCTAATCCTCCAAAAACGACCGTACCAATACCTCTATAAAGCTCTGATCCAGAACCTGGAAATATCACTAAGGGTATTAAACCAAATAAACTAGTTAAAGTTGACATAAAAATTGGTCTAATTCGATTTCTAGTAGCTTCAGTAATTGCATTAGAAATTTTCATGCTCTCATATCTGATATGCCATAAAGTTTGTTCAACCATTAAAATAGAATTATTTACAACAATACCTGCCAATATTATAAAACCTAACATAGTAAGCATATCTAAAGGTTGTGGGGAAAATTTATTTAAAATAACTAGCCCTAAGACTCCCCCAGCACCAGCAACAGGAACGGTTATCATAATTACCAAAGGAAGTATAAAAGAACGCATTAAAACAGTAAGCAATAGAAAAATAACAAATAAAGCTATTAGTACATTTTGTTTCATTGCAATCCAAGTTCGCTCTAATTCACTTGCAGCACCAGATAGATTTACAGAAACACCCTCAGGTATGTCCTTTTCTATAGGATCAATAACTAAATTTTTAAGTTTTAATATAGCATCCTCTAGAGAAATACTTTCATGAGGCCTAAGTTGTAATGTTAGCACTCTTCTTCCTGATAACCTTTTAATCTGTTCAGGCATCCCTAATAACTTTATTTCTGCAACTTGAGATAGCCTGACTAATTCACCTGTTTTAGTAACTATAGGTAAATCCTTTAAATCATCTATTTTATTTGAGTTAGCCTTATTAGACGTTAAAACTAACTCTATCAACCTACCTTGAAAAGGAATTTCAGAAACTCTTATACCATCATTATACACATCTAATGATTGAGCAAAATCTTTAGCCGTCATTCCTACATTTGCCAGCTTTTCAGGAATTGGCTCTATCATTACTTGTGGAGTACCAGAACCCATTTGAGGCACAGATCGCACTTGATGGCCATTTTTTGGAGGAAACTGATATCTAATAGCTCTCATTATTTTCTGAGCAGTTGGTTGAATTTGATCTAAAGATGAACCAGTTATTTCTACTTTTATTACTCTTGCTCCTCCTACGGATCTGCCAAACAAAGAAGCTTGTTGAGCAAAAGCTCTTGCACCTGGTTGAGATCTGATAGGCTTAGTAAGTACCGGAAGTATTTCTCTTACTCTATCAGGATTTTCGGTTGCAGCTCCAGCAAAGGCTCCACCTGAATAAGCTACAAAGAAAAACCTTGCAATTTTGGGCTTTCCATAATCACCATCCTCCTTAGCTTCCCAGAGAGGTCTTGCAGCATTTTCCATTGCCCTAGCAATATCAATTGTTGCTTCCTTATTATAACCTGGAGGCACCATAATTCTTGCAAAAACAAAATTTCTATTCCCATCAGGCAAATAGTCTAATGGAGGAAGGAAAACAAAAATAATTACGCCAGCTATTATAATTAAACTCAAAACTACACCTAAGCCATACCTTAGTGAGTTTGTTGCCCAAAAAGCATAGTTATGTATTGCTTTTGCAAACATAGACGCAAATGTATCTATATATTTTATTGAACGAGTTTTTTTAAATTCATCTTTTGATCCACTTAGTACCTTAGCTGCAACAGTTGGAATTAATGTTACGGAGATAAATACAGAAATTAATACAGAAACTGAAATTGCTATCCCAATATCTCTGAACAATTGTCCTATAGGTAGATCTAATAACAAAATTGGAATAAAAACTACTACAGTGGTTAAAGCAGAACCAAGAATAGGAGCCCAAACTTGCCTAGAACCATTATAAGCAGCCTTTAAAGATGACATTCCTGCTTCTCTTAATCTATATATATTCTCTTGACTAACAATTGATGCATCAACAACCATTCCTACTGCGAAAGCAAGACCTGCAAGTGAAATTACATTTACTGAAAGACCTAACCCAGCTATGACTACAAAAGTACCTATAACAGAAACTGGTATTGCTAGCATTATAATAAAAGCTGGGCGAAAACTTCTTAAGAAAAGCATAAGAACAAATATAGCTAATATTCCTCCAATAACTATATTTTGCTTAACTAAGGCAATAGCTGAATTTATATAAACAGTTTCATCATATACATTCTTTAAGACAAGCCCATTATCAGCAAGAATTCCATTGTTTAATTTTTCTATTTCTTTTTTTAGATCTTTTACAATAGCCACGACGTTTGAACCTGGCTCTCTAATTACTGAAAAGGTTATAGCGTCTTGACCATTCATTCTTCTAAAGCTAGTTGGCTTTTTGTAAGACATATAAATTTTTGCAACATCTTCTAATTTTACTGTTATAGGCCTACCATCTGGACCTGTTTCTGAGCGTAAAATAATATTTCTTGCTGTATCGGGAGTATATGCAATAGCTTCTGCACGAAGAGCATAAGTTCTTTTGCCTTCAATTATTTCTCCTGCTGTCACTTGAGCTGAACTAGCTTTTAATGATTCTAAAACAGATGGTATTGAAATAGAGAATTCAGCAAGCTTTTGAGCATCTACAGCTACCCTTAATTCTTTCTTTTCCCCTCCACGAAATGTAATTTCAGATACACCTTCAATACGTGATAATTTTTCTATAATTTCAAATTCTACAAAATCTCCTAAACTTCCTAAATTATCTATTTTAGAATTTGGCAATTTAACCATCGCCAGACGGGATATAGGACTATCATCAGAATTTGAAGTCCTGACTATAGGACGTTTTGCTTCAGCTGGCAAACCATCGATTGATGCGACTTTACTTAAAAGTTGAATAAGAGCAATATCCATATCATGACCAACAGCATAAGTAAGCGTTACTCTAGCAGACCCAAATCTACTATCAGACTCCGCCTTTTCAACACCTGTCAAAGATGTAACCGCCAATTCAAGCCTTGTAACAATTTCTCTTTCTACATCTTCTGGAGAAGCGCCCGGCCAAGATACTCTTACTTGTAGAACTGGTTTTTCAATATCTGGTGTCATTTGAATTGGAATCTGACGAAGAGAAACTATTCCAAAGGCAATAATTAAAAATACAAATGCTGCTACTGCAATAGGTTGTTTGATAGCTAATTTAATTAAATTATTCATAAGTTGTTATCTCAAATTATAAAAATTAATTTTTATTTTTTTTAACAATATTTTTATTATTTTTTATCTTAATTATCTGATTCGGCCTAAGACTTTCATTTCCTTTTATAACAACTAATTCTCCTTCATTAAGACCTTTTAGAATTTCAATTTTATTTCCAATTGATACTCCTATTCTGACAAACTTTTGCTTTGCCACACCTTGTTCAAAAACATAAACAATTTGATTTACACCGCTCGAAATTAAAGCATCCTTATGAATTAACAAACGAGGAGAACTATCTCCTAAAGGAATTTGAAGCAAAAATCTTGTTCCAGAAATATTTAAGGCTTTAGGCAGAGGGTTGACAAGAGCCACTCTTGCTTTTCTTGTTCCAGTCCTTATATTTTCTATATTTACTATCCCTCTTATTGTCCCATCAAAAACACTTTTATTATTTGATATTATTACCTTACTTCCAAGTATAACTTCAGCGGCTGCTTCAGCTCTTAAATCAGTTTCAATCTCTTTGAAACCATCTGCCAAAATAGAGATTAAAATTTTTCCCTTTTGTATTATAGCCCCTGTTTGGACATCTAAAGAAATTATATTCCCATCAACGGGTGATAAAATTTTAGAAAAATTCAAATCATCTCTGGCCTTTTCTAATGAAATCTCAAGCTTTTTTATATTATACTCTCTTTGAGCAATTTGTTGTTTATTTTGTAAGACCAAAATATTAACTGAATCAAGATTATCTTGAGTTATAATATTTTTATTTTTTAAATCTTTAGCATTTTTTTCTTTAGCAACTCTAAGCTCAAGTTGTTCTTTTAGAAGAGCTAGCATTCTATTTTCTAGCAATAACTCAGAGGTTATTTGTTTTATATTTCTATGAATATCTTTAGATTCTAGTGTTACTAACAAGTCATTTTTATTTACATTATCTCCAATTTGAAAATGTACTTTTAAAACTTCTTGATTAACTTTGGCAGAAACAATTATTGGATCTAATGCAACCAATCTTCCAATAGTTTCTGTAGTTTCAGCAATATTTATAAATTCAACTTCTTGAACTTCTACCAAAGAAGCTCTTTTTGATCGATCCTTAGATACAGACTGTGCTGACAATGATGAAGAAATAAGAAAGCTAAAAATAATTAAAAATGAATAATAAATTTTCATAATATTTTTTCCAAATCTATTGATTTAAAATATAATTAAACTCTAGTAACACAAATTTTTAGAAATCAAGTTTTTAAATTCAAAAATAAATTTTTATAAATGTAAATAAAATAATTTATATTTGAGGGCCTGATGTCAGCAAATTAATACCTTCTTGATTATCACAGAACTTTTCAAAATTTTTGATAAATAACTGAGCTAATTCTTTTGCTTTAATTTCCCATTCTTTCTGCGAACTCCATGTATTACTTGGGTTCAATAATTTAGAAGGAACATTTTTAACGTTTAAAGGAATATCAAGATTAAAAATAGGAATTTTTTGTGTTTCAACATCGTCTAATTCATCATTTAAAATTGCATCTATTATCAACCGCGTATTTTTTAATGATATTCGTTCACCTTTACCATTCCAACCTGTGTTAACTAAAAAAGCTTTTGCATTAACTGCTTTCATTCTTTTTGATAAGACATTTGAGTATTCTGTTGGATGTAACATTAAAAAAGCAGCGCCATAACAAGCTGAAAATGCTGGCTGCGGTTCTGTTACTCCCCTTTCCGTTCCAGCTAACTTTGCTGTAAATCCAGATAGAAAATGATATTCAGCTTGGTTATATGATAACTTGGAAACAGCAGGTAATATCCCAAAAGCATCAGCAGTTAAAAATATAACTTTTGATGCATGATTTCCTTTTGATACTGGCTTAACTATATTATCAATATGATATATTGGATATGAAACTCTTGTATTTTGAGTAATAAAAACATCAGTATAATCAACAACGCCTTTAGAATTGACTGTTACGTTTTCCAATAAAGCATCTCTTTTTATTGCTTTAAATATTCCAGGTTCTTTATTTATATCCAGATCAATTGTCTTGGCATAACAACCGCCCTCATAATTAAATACGCCTTCATCATCCCATCCATGCTCATCATCACCTATTAACTGTCTTTGTGGATCTGTAGATAAAGTTGTTTTTCCGGTACCTGACAATCCAAAAAATAAAGCAACTGATCCGTCTGAGCCTTTATTAGCAGAACAATGCATTGAGGCTATATCTTTTTGCGGTAGAAGATAATTCATCACGGAAAACATTCCTTTTTTCATCTCTCCGCCATACCATGTACCACCAATGATTTGCATTTTATCTGTTAAATTAAAAGCAATAAAGGTTTCAGAATTTAAGCCATTTTTAATATAATCTTCATTTTTTACCTTAGAGCCATTTAATACATGAAAATCTGGAATAAAATCTTTTAATTCCTCATCAGATGGTCTTATAAACATATTTTTTACAAAATGAGCCTGCCAAGCCACTTCCATAACAAACCTTACTTTCAAACGAGTGTCCTGGTTTGCACCACAAAATGCATCAACTACATATAATTTTTTATTAGAAAGTTGATTTGTTACTTTGCCTTTAAGTTCTTTCCAAATATTTATATCTATAGGTTTATTATCATTTTTTGATATTTCATTTGTCCACCATAATTTATCTTTAGTTGTTTGGTCTTTGACAATATATTTATCTTTAGGGGATCGCCCAGTATAGATGCCTGTCATAACGTTAACAGCTCCAAACTCAGTATCTTGGACTTTTTCAAAACCAGTTAATTGTATATCTTGCTCTTCATTATAAAGTAATTGGTATGAAGGATTATATATAATCTCGTTTATATCTATAATTCCTACTTCTGATAATTGTTTCTTTACCTTTAGATTCATTTAATTTTCCAATTAAAATATTTATAATGTTGAAATTTTACTTAGTGAATAGAAATTAGATAAAATGGTCAATATTTAAAATGTAATTTATATTATATAATAATATAATTTCAATAGTAATTTTAAATTATTCTTCATATATTAATCTTTCAATCACAAATTAATATTTTATAAAATAAAGTTTTTTATATTTAATGGAATTAGTCATAAGTAAATGAAAAATCAAATCACAATAATAGGTGGCGGCTTAGCTGGCTGGGCAACTGCATCGGCATTTATCGATAATGGTTTTTATGTTAATTTATTTGAAGGAAGTACCCAAAATTTTGGTTCACAGCAAATTTCACCAAATGGCTGGACTTACTTATCACAATTATTAGATATTAAAAAAGCTAAGCCTTTATTAGAAAATTTTAATGTAATTAAAATCAAATCAATTAACCTAAAGCAAGAGTTAAATTTATTATGTTCATATAATGTAAATACTGAGCTAGGACAATACGGTTCTATAGAGAGATCTGGTATAATTAACCTTTTAAAAGAAAAAGTTCAAAAAACTAATTTAATTAAAATCAATAAATCAAATGTAAAATATATAATTCAAGATAATGAATTAAATAAAATATTAGATGATAAAGGGAATTTAGTTACATCTAAGTTTATAATAGGGGCAGATGGGGTGCTTGGGATAACTAAGAAGTTTGTTTGTGGCTCTAACAATAGCATCAAATTTAAACAAGTATACAGATCTATCTCATATAAAGATAAACCTTATAAACTTACAAAAAGCATAATGCAGGTTATATTTACTCAAGATGGTCATTTTGTAATTTACCCAACTATTATTAAATCCAAAAAAGCTACAAATTACGTTTTCATTCCCAATGAAGAAGGTCTTATACCTCCAGTAATATATAACAAAACACTTAAACTATTAATTCCTGAAGATATTGAATGGCAATCACTTTCAACAATAAAAAATAAAGGTGAATACTCTAATATTCATAGTAACGGTGTATTACTAGTTGGAGAAGCATCTATACCAACATCTCCCCATCTTGCTCAAGCAGGTAATCAAGTTCTTGAAGATGCAGCATTTATTAAAAGAACATTAATTGAACATAAAGATATAGAGAAAATGATATTTTCATTTATACAAAACAGATATGAACAAAAAAAATACATTGCTCAAAAATCTTCTCTAATAGGTAAAGTTTTAGGTTCAAATAATATAATTGGTAACTTTCGAAATACAATGATTAAATCAATAGGGCCTTCAATCTTAGAAGACATATTAAATCCAATATGGAATATAGAAGATGCTAAATAAGAGACATTCATTTTTTAAGAAATTTATTTTATCATTTATTATAATTTATGGAATAAACATGAAAAACAAAGCTTTTCCTAATGCTCACGAATTTAATTTTACATCCATACAAGGTGAAACAATAAAGTTAAAAAATTATTACGGAAAACCAATACTAATTGTTAACACGGCTTCACTTTGTGGATTTACAAATCAGTATAATGATCTTGAAGAATTAAATACAAAATATGGAAAAAGTAATTTAATTATTATAGGTGTTCCTTCTAATGATTTTGGTTCTCAGGAATATAAATCAAATGAAAAAGTTAACGATTTTTGTAAAACAAACTTCAATATAACTTTTTTATTAACAGAAATCACACGTATTAAAGGTAAAGATGGGCATCCTTTTTTTAAATGGGCATCAAATCAATCAGGACTTCTATCTTTTCCCAAATGGAATTTTTATAAGTATTTAATTAATAAAGAAGGCGAGGTCCACTCTTGGTACTCGAGTGTAACAAAACCAAAATCCAAAAAAATTACAAATGCTATTGATTTTGTAATTTCCTCTAAATAAAAAGCCGCCAAAAGGCGGCTTAATAATTAAGTTAAATATAAAATTTACTCTCTATTACCTAAAAACATTAGCAAAAACTGAAACATCAATATAAAATCTAAATATAGAGTTAAAGCTCCCATAACTGTTTTTTTACCAGATATCTCCATATCATCGCCAGCTAAATACATGTTTTTAATCTTTTGTGTGTCATAAGCTGTTAGACCAGCAAAAATCAAAACTCCTAAAATTGATATGATAAAAGCCAGACCTTCAGAGCCTAAAAAGATATTAACTATTGAAGCAATCATTATTCCAAACACACCCATAATCAAAAAAGATCCAAATGCTGATAAATTTTTCTTTGTAGTGTATCCATATATAGACAATGAAGCAAATGCAGCTGAAGTGATGAAAAACACTCTAATTACTGATTCTCCTGTATAAACAAGTAAAAGAGATGACAAAGATAGCCCCATTAAGCCAGCATATATGTAAAACATATTTCTAGCTTTTCCTGCAGACATATTATTTAATCTTGCTGATATATAGAAAACCATTCCTAATGGAGCTAACATTATAACCCACTTTAATGGGCTTAAGAAAAACAACTCTCCAATTGGTGTTAAAGCACCATTAGATATTGCAAGAAAGTTTAAACCCATAGCCATTAATCCAGTAAATGCTAGAGCTGTCGTCATATGATTGTATACCCCGAGCATGTAAGCTCTCAAGCCAACATCTATCTGAGTTGCTTGTGCATTTGCACCTGACATAAAACGATTATTATTCATAATTTTTTCCTTTAAATCAATTGTTGATAACATCAATATTTATTTAATATAATACTTAATTTATATCAAAGCAATAGTTTCACAAAAATTTAATCTATATTAAACTTATTTTATTTATTAAATTGAATAGATAGGAGTTAGTTTATTTAGATTAGATTTTCTTATTTTTTCAGAAGAAGACTTTAATTGCCCACAAGCTGCATAAATATCTTTACCTCGAGGGGTTCTAATTGGAGAAGCGTATCCTGCATCCATTAATATTGATGCAAATACATCAATATTTTTTTTAGTTGAAGTTTCAAATAAGGAACCTGGCCAAGGATTAAATGGAATTAGATTAACTTTAGAAGGTATGCCTTTAATTAAATTGATTAACCCTAAAGCATCTTCTTGACTATCATTAACACCCTTTAACATAACATATTCCCATGTAATTCTTCTTGAGTTAGATAAGGGAGGATAATTCCGACAAGCTTCAATTAGAGCTTTTAGATTATATTTTTTATTTATAGGCACTAATTGATCTCTCAGCTGATCATTAACTGCATGAAGTGAAATAGCTAAATTAACACCTAATTCTTCTCCAGCTTCTCTTATTTTAGGTATTATACCTGATGTAGAAAGAGTAATTCTTCTTCGTGATAAAGATATCCCATCATCTGACATCATCACTTTTATAGCTTTACTAACTTCATTATAATTTAAAAGAGGCTCTCCCATTCCCATCATTACTATATTAGTAACTTTTCTGTCATTTTTACCTGAAGGCCAATCTTTTAGATGATCCATAACTAACATAAGTTGACCAATAATTTCGTTAGATGTTAAGTTTCTAACTAATGCTTGAGTGCCTGTATGACAAAAGGTACAATTTAAAGTACACCCTACCTGACTAGACAAACAAACAGTTCCTCTATCTTCTTGAGGAATAAAAACAGTTTCAACTTCTGACCCATCTGACAATTTAAGTAACCACTTAATAGTACCATCTGAGCTCTTTTGTATTTCTGAAATATCTAGGCGTGATATATATGCTATTTCAGACAAGGCATCTCTTGTTCCTTTTGCTATATTAGTCATATCATTGAATTTGTTAAGACCAAAACAATACATCCATCTCCAGATTTGCGTTGCTCTAAATTTTGGAAGATTATTTAAAATACAAAATTCTTGTAACTCTTCTATACTTAAATTTAGAAGATCCTGTTTTGACATTATTATTATCTTTCTTAAATATTATGCATTAAGAACATTGTTTATCAATAACGCGTAATACTTTTGTAAAACCAGATAATGAATAAGTGTCGACAACTGTATTGCCCGGAGAAGATTTCCCACTAATAATTAGTTTTTTACCTTTTCTCATAGATTGGACTAACAACCTATCTACCTTTGAGCTTTCTGACCATGCTCTATCATCAACAGGGAACAGTTTAGTTTTTTTATTATCAACGTCAAAAATTACATCATTATTGTTTTTAAAGTTAAAGCCTGCTTTTACAGAAACTTCATGACTACTGCCACCTTTTATGTTTGTAACAAAAACATAAGCCTTACCTCGATTATCTCTATCAAATTTTCCAACAGTATTAATTGGCTCAGAGGTCATAAAACATGTTTTATTATTATTAATTTCAGACACATAAGCTTTCCAAAACTTATGTGTCTCTAATAGCTGTGTTTTAGCAAAAGAATTACAAGATAAAATAGAAGAAAAAATAATGGATAATAATATTATATTTTTTTTAGATTTTATCACTTTAGCATTCTCATGATTAACATATTTTTATTACAAATTTAAAATCTAATACAATTAATTCTATTAACTTTTTTGTTAAAATATTAATTTATCATCGATTAAATAACGTAACAAAAAAAGATCATTGTGACAACTGTTAAGGACAAGATTTTTATTAAATACATGCATCAAAATTAAAACTAATTAATTTTACACGATTCTGTATTAATTATTAAATAACATTATAAATAAGCTAATGTTGAAATAATTAAAATTTAAAGGATGATGAAAAATAATAATAATTTATGTTTTAAATTCAATGTTTAAGTATTGCATAATTGTATTTTTAAAATGATTTTTGTAATTTTTAAATTATATATATAATATCTTTTATTATATTTATATTATATTTAATAGTTTTAATCTTAGACTTAATAAATATCAGAAGGACAAGATAATGAAGAACAATGCTCCTAATTATAAAAAGGTAGTTTTAGCGTATTCTGGAGGATTAGACACTTCTGTTATCTTAAAATGGCTTCAAGATACATATAAATGCGAAGTAGTAACATTCACTGCTGATATTGGACAGGGTGAAGAAGTTGAGCCAGCAAGAAGAAAAGCTCAAATGTTAGGTGTCAAAGAAATTTTTATAGATGACTTAAAAGAAGAGTTTGTAAAAGATTTTGTATTTCCTATGTTTAGAGCCAATGCATTATATGAAGGCGTTTATTTACTAGGTACTTCCATTGCTAGACCTCTAATTGCAAAACGACAAATTGAAATAGCAAACTTAACTAATGCAGATGCAGTTTCTCATGGAGCAACTGGAAAAGGCAACGATCAAGTAAGGTTTGAAATAGGTTATTATAGTCTAAAACCTAATATTAAAGTTATTGCTCCCTGGAGAGAATGGGATTTATCCAGCAGAACAAGTTTAATAGCTTATGCAGAAAAGCATCAAATTCCTGTACCAAAAGACAAAAGAGGTGATGCTCCATTTAGCGTAGACGCAAATTTATTACATGTTTCAGCAGAAGGAAAAATTTTAGAGGATCCATGGATAGAGCCTGAAGAGTATATTTTTTCAAGAACAAAATCTCCATTTGATGCTCCTAATAAAGTGACTGAAATTACCATTGATTTTAAAGATGGCGATCCTGTTGCTCTAAACGGCAAACATCTTTCACCGGCTTCTTTACTATATGAGTTAAATATTTTAGGAGGAGAAAATGGTATTGGAAGAATTGACTTGGTAGAAAACAGATTTGTTGGGATGAAATCAAGAGGAGTATACGAAACACCGGGAGGAACTATATTATACCATACTCGTAGAGCAATGGAATCCATTACTCTTGACAAAGGAGCTGCTCACCTGAAAGAAGAGTTAATGCCCAAATATGCAGAATTAGTATATAATGGATTTTGGTTTTCTCCTGAAAGAGAAATGCTACAAGCTGCAATTGATAAAAGTCAAAAAAATGTTTCGGGAACTGTAAGAGCTAAATTATACAAGGGCAATGTTATCATTACAGGACGAAAATCTCCACATTCACTCTACAACGAAAGTCTAGTTACTTTTGAAGAAGGAGCTACCGACTATGATCACTCTGATGCTGAGGGATTTATTAAATTAAATGCCCTAAGGTTAAGAGTAAAAAAAATGATTGATAACTCAAATTAACTATTATTGCTTTAAACAAGCAGAACCTATTGAGCCATCTTTTGAAACCTGCTTAAAGGCAACTTTCCCTATGGGAGTTAAAACGTATGTATCTTTTAATTTTCCAGTTTCACATCGGACAGGCTTAATAAAAACATATTCGTTTTTTCCATTTTTAGAAGCTGCTTTTAAAAAATTACTTATATCAGGTTCCTGCAAAGCTAAAATAGAATAGAGGGCTATAAAAAAAATCATGATAATATCCTTTCATCTATATATTTATAAATTTAAATGGCTATAATATGGCCAATAAAGACACAATAACGGCATATTCATTCAAAAAAAATCTGGAGTAATAAATGCAAACCAAAGAAACAGTTCTTCCACAGACAATGAAAGCTATTGAAATTAAAGAATTTGGTGGTCCAGAAAATTTAAAAAAATCCGTTAGGCCAATTCCTGAAATTAAAGGGAACGAAATATTAATCAAAGTTTCATACGCTGGAGTAAACAGACCTGATTTATTGCAAAGGCAAGGTAATTATAAAGTTCCTCCAACAGCTTCGGATCTTCCTGGACTAGAAGTTTCAGGAACCGTTGTTAAGATTAAGAATCTTAATTCTAAATGGAAATTAGGGGATAAAGTTTGTGCACTTTGTCACGGAGGAGGTTATGCAGAATATGTTGCTGTTGAAGAAGGACATTGCATGCCAATTCCTAATGGTTACTCGATGAGAGAAGCAGCATGCATACCTGAAACTTTTATTACAGTCTGGAGCAATTTATTCATAAGAGGTAATTTAAAAAAAAATGAAACAGTTCTTATTCATGGTGGAGCAAGTGGAATTGGAACCACAGCAATTCAACTTGCAAAACATTATGGATCAATAGTGTTTGCAACTGCTGGATCTGATGAAAAATGTCTTGCTGCAGAAAATTTAGGGGCAACTAAATGTATTAATTATAAAAAATTAAATTTTGAAGATGAAATTGATATTTTAACATCTGGAAGAGGTGTCGATGTAATTTTAGATATGGTGGCTGGGAGTTATGTTCCTCGAAACTTAAAATGTTTAAATTTAGATGGTAGATTAATTATAATTGCTGTTCAAGGTGGAATAAAAGATGAAATAAATTTTGCAAATATAATGATAAAAAGACAAACAATTTCAGGATCAACCCTAAGACCTCAATCTAATGATGCTAAATCACAATATGTTTACGGCTTAATTGAAGGTGCATGGGAATGGTTAACAAATGGAGATATTAAACCCGTAATTCATAAAGAATTTGACTTAGACCAAGCAAGTGACGCACATGCGGCGCTAGAAGCTGGGGATCATATTGGTAAATTTATTATGAAAGTTTAGATTAAGTAATTAATATCCTAAAGGTTTAATTGCTTTTTTAATTTCATCAAAAATTATAGGATTATCTACAGTTGCAGGCATTTTCCATGGAATATTATCAGCAATTTTTCCAATTGTAGCCCTTAATATTTTACCTGACCTAGTCTTTGGTAAAGCTGAAACAATTGCAACTGATTTAAAAGCTGCCACTGGACCAATTTCATTCCGGACAAGCTCTACAACTTCTCTACAGATAACTTCGTGTGGAGTATTGCATCCATTATTTAAACAAATTAATCCAAGAGGAACCTGTCCTTTTAGCTTATCAGCCACACCTATAACTGCACATTCAGCCACATCAGGATGATTTGAAAGAGCTTCTTCCATTGCGCCAGTTGAAAGTCTATGACCTGCTACATTAATCACATCATCAGTCCTAGACATAATATACAAATATTCATCTTTGTCTTTATACCCTGCATCTCCCGTTTCATAATAACCAGGAAACGTAGATAAATACGCTTCAATAAAACGATTATTAGCATTCCATAAGGTAGGTAAAGATCCAGGGGGTAAAGGTAATTTTATTGCAATAGCTCCAAAAGTTCCTGCTTTAACTTCTTTGCCTTCATCTGATAAAACTTGTATATCATATCCTGGCATTGCTATAGTTGGAGATCCAATCTTTAACGGAAGACTTTCAATACCAAGAGGATTTGCTACAATCGGCCATCCTGTTTCAGTTTGCCACCAATGATCAATAACTGGCACTTTTAATTTTTTCTCTAGCCATAAAACAGTATCTGGATCAGCTCTTTCTCCAGCAAGAAACAAAACTTTAAAATTACTTAAATCATATTTTTTTATATGAAGGCCTTCAGGATCATCTCTTTTAATTGCTCGTAAAGCTGTGGGCGCTGTAAACAAAACTTTAACATTATACTCTGAAATAATTCTCCAAAAAGTCCCTGCATCTGGTGTGCCAATTGGCTTGCCTTCAAAAAGAATGGTTGTACAACCATGAAACAAAGGAGCGTATACAATATAAGAATGACCAACTACCCATCCAATATCTGATGCAGCCCAATAAACATCTCCAGGATTAACATTATATATATTTTTCATTGACCACTTTAAAGATACGGCGTGCCCTCCATTATCTCTTACTACCCCTTTTGGTTGACCAGTTGTTCCAGATGTATACAAAATATATAAAGGATCATTAGCGGCAACATCAATAGGATCAGCTAATTGTACGTTTGCTATCGCTTCATTCCATTCGATGTCTTGATTAGAGTTTAGCTTTACCTTTAAACTTTCACGCTGAAATATAATACACTTACTAACTTGATGATTTGCAATCTCTAAAGCTTTATTTAAAAGAGGCTTATATTCAATTATCTTATTTGGTTCATGCCCACATGAAGCTGAAACTATTATTTTAGGCTTACAATCATCAATACGAACCGCTAACTCGTTCGATGCAAATCCTCCAAACACAACAGAATGAACTGCACCAATTCTAGCACAAGCTAACATTGCTACAATAGCCTCAGGTATCATTGGCATATAGATAATTACACGATCACTTTTTTGAACACTTAGTTTTAATAAAGCTCCTGCAAACTGTGAAACTTTATATTGTAATTCTAAATATGAAATTTTCTGTTTTATATTTGTAACTGGGCTATCATAAATTATAGCGTCCTGTTCACCTCTACCTGCATTTACATGCCTATCTATAGCATTAAAGCTAGTATTAAGAATGCCATCTGGGAACCATTTATAAAAAGGGTGACTTATATCGTCTATTATTTTTTTTGGTTTTTTTATCCAATCTATTTCATTACTTTGATCTCGCCAGAAGTCTAAAGGATTATCTTTCCAACTTTTGTAAACATCGCTATAATTGGCCAATTATCTTCCCCATAAGCAAATTAATTTTAATTATTTGTTCTTGTTTTTCTATAGTTATGCATTCTCATTAATTGTTCAGAAGCTTTGTTAATAGTTGTAGTTGCTGCATCTGGGATAGCCGTGCCCGGACCAAAAATAGCTGCAACACCAGCATCATATAAAAAATTATAATCTTGCGCTGGTATAACACCTCCACAAACTACAAGAATATCATCCGCATCTCTTTTCTTTAATTCATTTATCAACTCAGGTATTAATGTTTTGTGACCTGCCGCCAGAGATGAAATTCCTATAATATGAACTCCATAACTTATTGCCATATCAACAGCTTCTGATGGCGTTTGAAATAAAGTTCCTATTTCAACATCAAAACCAAAGTCAATAAAAGCTGATGCTATTACCTTTGCACCTCTATCATGACCATCTTGACCAACTTTAGCCATAAAAATTTTAGGATTTACGCCAGCTATAACCTTAAATTTTGATAATGCATCTTCAACTTTAATAAAATCTTCTTTTTTCAAATATGTTTCTTTATAAATATTTTTAACTATTTCTTGTTTAACTCCATATCGTCCATAAACTTGTTCTAGCGCGTGAGATAATTCTCCAACAGTGGCTCGCTCTCTCATGGCAATAATGCTCAAATCAAGTAAATTACCCGAGTTATTTTTTGCAGCGTCTTTAATATTATCTAAGGCTTGTTTAACTAATTTATTGTTTCTTGTATTTTTAATATTTTTTAACTTATTTATTTGCTCTTCCCTTACAGCATTATTATCAATATCTAAAACTTCAATTTTATCCTGAGATGCAGATTGGAATTTATTAACGCCGACTATGATTTGCTCACCTGAGTCAACTCTTGCTTGACGTTTGGTTGCAGATTTTTCAATTTCAGCTTTGGGATAACCTTTTATTACAGCAACTGTCATACCTCCCATTTCTTCAATTTTCTCAATCAATTCATTTGCTTTTTCTATCATTTCCTTTGTTATGCTTTCAACATAATAACTCCCAGCTAAAGGATCTACAGTATCTGTAATACCTGTTTCATTTTGCAAAATTAATTGAGTGTTTCTTGCAATTTTTGCAGAAAAGGGCGTTGGCAAGCCTATCGCTTCGTCAAATGAATTCGTGTGAAGAGACTGAGTTCCTCCTAAAGTAGCCGCAAGAGCTTCAACTGTAGTTCTTATTATATTATTATATGGATCTTGTTCTTGAAGGCTTGCTCCTGAAGTCTGACAATGAGTTCGAAGCATTTGAGATTTTATATTTTGACAATTAAATAGTTTTTTTGTCCAAATTGACCATAAGTATCTTGCTGCTCTTAATTTAGCAGCTTCCATAAAAAAATTCATTCCTATAGCAAAGAAAAATGATAGCCTTGGTGCAAAATCATCAACTAATAACCCTCTTTTAGAGGCCGCTCTAATATATTCAAGTCCATCTGCTATAGTAAATGCTAATTCCTGAACTAAGGATGCGCCAGCCTCTTGCATATGGTAACCAGATATTGATATAGAATTAAATTTAGGCATTTTTTTAGAAGTAAAATCAATAATATCTGATACAATTCTCATTGATGGATCTGGAGGATAAATGTATGTATTTCTAACCATAAATTCCTTTAAAATATCATTTTGAATAGTTCCGCTTAACTTTTCAATACTTACTCCCTGTTCTTCTCCTGCAACGATATAACCTGCCAAAACAGGAAGAACAGC
>CAJJBL010000112.1 GCA_905182395.1 alpha proteobacterium SCGC AAA536-G10
TATAACTTAAAAAAGTTACTTTCAGGATTTACCTATTAAAGCAATTTCGAAAAAAAACAACAATAAACTTAAACAAAAGCTTTATAGATTCTTAAAAAAGTGCTTATTTACAATATAAAAAATTGTAATTATATAAACATCAAGAATTAGTATGTTTTTTAGATAAACGTTCTAAATCATGATCCACCTGATCATCAAATCCATATCGGGAAGAAAAAAAAGTCAAGGCCATTAAGCCTGAGCCTAATAAGATAGTAAAAAAAGCACCTACAAAAATAGCTGTTATACCATTATTACTAATTTCTACATCTGACATTTGAAGCCATAAATCAATTGCAAAAAATGTTACAATTATAAGAACACTTGATGCCACAATAATAAAAAGTAAAATATTTTTCATACTTAAACATATATTAATAAAATTGAACAAAGTCTATTAATTTTACCTTAATGGTAATTCTGATTTTACTAATTGCTCCCAATAAGAAATACCCAAAGGCAAAACATTATCATTGAAATCATATTTAGTATTATGAAGCATACAACCTGACTTACCTTCACCTGCACCAAGCCATATATAAGATCCAGGTTTTTTTTCTAACATATAAGCAAAATCTTCTGCTCCCATAGAGGGCGATAAGTTTGTTTTAACTGATTCCGCACCAAATAAGCTTGATGCAACCTCGATTGCTTTTTCACTTTCATCAGCATGATTGATTGTAACAGGATAGCCTTTAATAACAGAAACGTCTGCCACACACCCATAGGCTAAAGCTGTTGCTTCACATATATCTGTAAATTGCTTATGTACATTGATACGAGTGTCTGGGTTAATAGTTCTAATAGTTCCAATAAAATCTGCTTTCTGAGGTATAATATTAAATCCAGAACCCGCATTAATTTGAGTTACTGAAACAACAACAGAATCAAGTGGATTTTGTTTGCGCGAAACAATTTGCTGTAAAGCTTGAACAATAGCTGTCGTAGCTAAAACAGGGTCATTTGTAGCTTGAGGCATAGCTGCATGCCCACCACTTCCATTTACAGTAACTTCAAACCGATCTGCTGCTGCCATTACAGAACCTTTATGAACAGCAACAGTTCTTTCTTCCATTCCTGGCCAATTATGCATTCCCCAAACACTATCCATAGGAAATTGTTCAAACATTCCGTCTTCAATCATGGCAAGGCCGCCACCTCCACCTTCTTCCGCAGGCTGAAATATAAAATATACAGTTCCATCAAAATCTCTTTTCAAAGATAATACTTTAGCTGCGCCAAGTAACATAGCCGTATGTCCATCGTGCCCACATGCATGCATACGACCTTCAAATTTTGATTTATAAGAAAATTCATTTTCTTCGGTCATAGGCAAAGCATCCATATCGGCTCTTAATCCAATAGCTTTATTTCCGCCGCCACCTTGATTAGCATTAATACCTTTTAAAACTCCAACAACACCAGTTTTACCTAACCCTTTATGAACTTCAATACCAAAAGATTCTAGTTTTTCTGCAACAAAATTAGATGTCCACTCTTCCTCATATCCAAGTTCTGGATGAGAATGCAACTCATGCCTCCAATTTTTTATTTCAGGTAAAAAGTTTATAATCTCATTAGATATTTTCATAAAATGCTCCTTATATCTAATTATAAATACTGTTATTACAAAAGGTCAACTTTCTAATTATTAAACTATCTTGATAATTGTGAATATGCTAATTACCAAAGATCTTATTCTATAATAAATAAATCAATAAAATAATTATAATTTGGGGAGTTATAAAAGTTATGAAATGGATTAATAAAACTCTTCCCGAAACTAATTTACAAAAATTCATTTTTATTTTTTTACCATTCGCATGTGGTTATTTTTTATCTTATCTATATCGATCTACAAATGCAGTTTTAGCTCCTTACCTTAGTAATGATTTAAGTTTAAACGCAGAACAATTAGGATTCATTACATCTGCATACTTTTTAACATTTGGCCTATTCCAATTGCCTTTAGGCATTCTACTTGATAAATATGGCGCTCGAATAGTTCAAAGCTTTTTATTTTTAATTGCGGCTACAGGCGCTATTTTATTTAGCTTTGGTGACGATGTTTTGTCACTAACAATAGCAAGAGGGCTAATAGGCCTTGGTGTTTCAGGAGCTTTAATGGCAGCCTTCAAAGCATTTGCTGTTTGGTTTCCTAAAGAACGCCTTCCGCTTTTAATAGGATTATTTATGTCGGCAGGAGGAATGGGAGCTATTGTTGCATCAAGACCTCTGGAAATGGCTTTGCAAATCACAGACTGGAGAGGTGTTTACTTATCTCTTGGGATAATTACAATTTTTGTAGGGCTATTAATCTTTTTTATTGTTCCTGAGAAGAAAGAAGTCATTGATCAAGAAAAACCGTTGCCTATCTTAAAAGTTTTAAAACATATTTATACTAGCTATGCATTTTGGAGAATAGGACCTTTATCAGGAATTGCAGGCGGAACAGGACTAGCTATATTAGGGCTGTGGGCAGGCCCTTGGCTTTCTGATATAGGAAAGTTTGATCAGAAAGAAATTGCAAATATTCTTTTTTTCTCAACAATAATGATGACAATTGGGACTACATCTTTAGGAATAATTACAGATTATCTAAGAAGATTTAATATATCACCTGTTGGTGTAATGGGAGGAGCGTTACTACTTTTCATTATTCCTCTTACTATAATTACATTTGGATTAATACCAAAGGCTATATGGCCATGGGTTGTTTTAAGTATAACATCATTAGCTGCAACTCTAGCATATTCTGGCCTTAGCCAACATTTTCCAACAAGCTATGCTGCACGAGCATCAACTGCTGTAAATTTAATATGTTTTTCAATGGCTTTCGTAGCTCAATACGGAATTGGATTAATAATGCAAATAGTTGAACCAGGAAAACAATCTGGGTACTCGATAAAAGCATATCAAGCAGGCTTCGGCTTTTTTTTAGGGCTACTGATAATTTCCTATTTGATTTTTATAATTATGAGTTTATTAGAAATACGAAAACAAAAAAAACCACTTAAGGATAATAACGTTTAGCAGTCCATTGATTTTTTTTCTCAGTCGGCTTTAAAATAAATCTATTATGCAACCTAAAATCACCATCTTCCCAGAACTCAAATTCTATTGGAGTTAAAGCAAAACCACCCCAAAAATTTGGTCTTGGAATGTTATTAGGATACTTGGCTTCAAAAGCTTTAACTTCTTCCATCAAAGTGTTTCTCGAATCCAACTCTCTTGATTGTTTTGATGACCAAGCACCAATTCTACTACCCCTGGATCTTGATTTATAATAGTTATCTGAAATTTCGTCAGATACTTTTTTTATGCTTCCAACTAATCTTACTTGACGATTAAGACTTTTCCAATAAAAGCAAATTGCACCTTTTGAAGTATCCAATATCTCATTAGATTTTCTACTTTCATAATTTGTATAAAAAACAAAGTTTCCATTTATAATATCTTTAAGTAAAACAGTACGTACAGAAGGCATTCCATTTTTTGCAACAGTAGCTAGTTGCATAGCATTAGGATCTCTAGGTTCTGTTTTCTCTGCTTCAGATAACCACTTTTTGAATAATGGAATAGGATCTATTATTGCTTCTAATTCCAAATTTAATCTCCACTATTTTTAATAATATTATTTTTTATTACTTATAGTACTAATTTTGCCTTATTTTATACATATATGCTTTATTAAATATATTTAAAGTAACTAATAGAGGGTTTTATGATTAAACATTTTTTTTTATTATTCGTATTTAGTATTATTTCAATTAATGGACAAGCAGAAACAAGGGTTTTTCAAGCAACTGGATCTGTATCCTCAGTAGAGGTTCTAAAAACATATACAACACAAAAAATACCAAGAAATGAGAAAAGATGTGTAATTAAAAGAATACCTGTTAACCAAAACGCACAAACATTTGGTGCTGATAATTTTATAGGGGCTTTAATTGGAGGAGCCATAGGAAATCAAATTGGATCAGGTGGTGGAAAATCAGGATCAACTGCATTAGGTGCAATTATTGGATCTGAAGTGGTTAGAAGTGAAAAAAATGCCTCAAATAGAGATTATGAAGAAAGAGAAGTTTGTCGGATAGAAAAAGTTGTCTATTCTGAAACTAAAGAACAAATCAGTGGATATAAACTAGACGTTGAAATAGATGGAGATACTATTTCTATAAATAGCAATAAATCTTATAATCCTGGGGACATCATTACATTAACAAAAAAAATAAGTTATTCTCTTAATTAATGATTTCGATTTTAATATTAAATATGTTAAAAAGAAGTAAATAATTATAAATTACTTTAATAATTTTAAATTATTGCAATCTACTTTAATTTTTAAAAAAGATTTAGAACTAGGAAACTAATTATGGCAGAAAAAGAACTCAATAATGGTATCATGAGCGGCAAACGTGGTATAGTAATGGGTGTTGCTAATGATAGATCTATAGCTTGGGGAATAGCAAAGGCAGCCGCAGATCAAGGAGCTGAAATCGCTTTCACCTATCAAGGTGAAGCGCTTGAGAAACGTGTTCGCCCACTTGCTGAATCGATTGGATCAAATATTGTTTTACCATGTGATGTATCTAGTGATGAAGCTATAGATCAAACTTTTCAAGCCTTAAAAGAAAAATGGGAAACTATTGATTTTGTCGTACATGCTATAGCTTATTCAGATAAAGAAGAATTAAAAGGTGAGTATATAGATACATCAAGAGAAAATTTTTATACTACGATGGACATCTCAGTATATTCATTTACTGCAGTAGCAAAAAGGGTAGCAGATATGATGCCTAATGGTGGATCTATGTTAACGTTAACATACCATGGCGCAGAAAGAGTAATGCCTCACTATAATGTTATGGGAGTTGCTAAAGCTGCACTAGAATCCTCTGTAAGATACTTAGCTGCAGACTTAGGAAGTGAGAAAATTAGAGTTAACAGTTTATCTGCAGGCCCTATAAAAACTCTTGCAGCCAGTGGAATAGGTGACTTTAGATACATACTTAAATGGAACCAATATAATTCTCCATTAAGAAGAAATGTAACATTAAAAGATGTTGGTGGAAGCGGTGTTTATCTTTTATCTAATTTATCTGCTGGAGTAACAGGAGAAACGCATCACGTTGATTGTGGTTATCATATAGTAGGAATGAAAGCTATTGATGCACCAGATATGTCTCCAGAAAAAAAAGAAATTTAATTTTCTAAAATTAATTTATTTGAAAGAATTTAAATGGCAAGCAACTCTTTTGGAAACATCTTTAAATTCACTAGTTTTGGTGAAAGTCATGGAAAAGCCATTGGATGTATAATTGATGGAGTTTCTCCTTTAATCTCAATAGATGAAAAAGATATACAGTATTATTTAGATAGAAGAAAACCTGGCCAATCTAAATTTGTTACACAAAGAAAAGAAAGTGATACTGTGGAAATACTATCCGGTGTATTTAATGGTAAAACCACGGGACATCCTATTGCACTCCATATTAAAAATGAAGATCAAAGAAGTAAAGATTATTCAGAGATTGCTAACCAATTTCGACCTGGACACGCGGATATTACTTATCAAACCAAATATGGAATAAGAGATTACCGAGGAGGAGGTAGATCAAGTGCAAGAGAAACTGCAGTTAGAGTAGCAGCCGGTGCTGTTGCTTTCAAAATATTAGAACATAAATTAAAACGACCTATTATCATTAGGGCAAGCGTAATTCAAATGGGTCCCAATAAAATTAATAGAGCTAATTTTGACTGGAATGAAGTTAATAATAATCATTTTTTCTGTGGCGATCCTTTTGCTGCAAAAGAATGGGAAACATGGCTTGATGAAGTAAGGAAGAGTGGCAATAGTGCTGGTGCAATAATCGAGATCATAGCTGAAAATGTTCCAAGAGGACTAGGAAGTCCTGTTTATAAAAAATTAGATAGTCAAATTGCTGAAGCGCTTATGAGTATAAATGCTGTCAAAGGAGTAGAAATAGGATCTGGGTTTGATCTAGCATCTTTATCTGGAGAAGAAGCAAATGATGAGATTTTCCCAGATAATAAAGGTGATTATTACTTTAGCTCTAACCATTCTGGAGGTATATTAGGAGGAATTTCATCAGGACAACCTATTATAGCAAGATTTGTTGTAAAACCGACAAGTTCTATTTTAACTGAAAAAAATTCTATCAATTCAGATAAAGATGCTATTAAGATTAAAACAAAAGGTCGACACGATCCATGTGTAGGAATAAGAGCAGTTCCAGTAGCGGAAGCTATGATGGCTATAACTTTATTAGATCAATTACTAGAACATGAAAGTCAAATTGGAGTAATTAAATAATTTCTATTTTTTAGTTGCAACAATTACAAACTCTTTATTACCACTTGGTCCAAGCACGGGGCTTTCGGTTACACCTAGTAAATTCATGTTTACTTCTGTTTTAATCCACAACTCAATGTCATTTATAACATTTTTATGTAATTGTTCGTCTCTTACTACACCACCTTTACCAACCAATCCCTTACCCACTTCAAACTGTGGTTTAATTAGAGCTGCTAGCCAACCATTGCTTTTTAAAAAACCAAGCCCTGCCGGTAGAATTTTTTTTAGTGAAATAAATGAAGCATCACAAACAACCGCATCTAATGGCTCTTTAATAACTTCGTCAGATAAATAACGAGCATTTATTTTTTCTTTTACAACCACTCTCTTATCTTGCCTTAACTTCCAATCTAACTGACCATGACCAACGTCAACAGCATAAACCTTTTCTGCACCATGAGTTAATAACACGTCTGTAAAACCACCTGTACTTGCGCCAATATCAAGTGCTACAATTGATTTACAATTTAAGCGAAACTGTAAAATAGCTTTTTCTAACTTTAAGCCACCTCTTGACACCCATGGATGCTTTTTACCTTTAATTTCTATATTGGATTCTGTAGGAACTTGTTGGCCTGGTTTATCTAGTCGTTTTGTATCTAAAAAAACCATGCCTGCCATAAGCATAGAATTGGCCTGCTCTCTACTTTTAGCTAATCCCATTGAAACAAGAATTTTATCAATACGTTCTTTTTTGATATCAAAATCCTAGAATAATAATTTTAAAATTTACTCATTAATACTGTTTCTATTTAAATTAGAAAGAGGATATATTTTTTCTATAGTTTTAATTAAACCATCCATATCCAAACCTGCTTCTTTTAATTGAGCACTTTGAGAAGCATGATCTTGAAAATTATCTGGCATAGTTAAACACTTTATTGATTTATTTGTATTGTTTAACATATCGTTAGAAGATAAATAATGTAAACAATGTGAGCTAAATCCTCCTACAGAACCTTCTTCTATTATAATTAATACTGAATTTTTTTTCCATAAATCTTCTAGTAATTTAGTATCAATTGGCTTTGCAAAACGAGCATCAGCAACGGTTATAGAATAACCCTTCGCACTCAAAATATCTGAAGCTGATAACGCGGCACCTACCCTAGTGCCTAATGCTAAAATAGCGACGTCCTTTCCTTCTCTAACTATTTTACCTTTACCAATCTCAATAACTTTAGGTGTTTCAGGAATGTCTACACCTTCTCCTTCACCTCTAGGGTATCTACAAAAAATAGGCCCATCATTATAAGTTGAAGACGTAAATATCATGTCAGCTAACTCAGCTTCATTGCTTGGTGCCATAACAACAACACCAGGCAAACAACAAAGATAGGCTAAATCAAATGAACCCGCATGTGTCGCTCCATCCGCTCCAACAAATCCTGCTCGGTCCATCATAAATTTTACTGGTAATTTTTGAATAACTACATCATGTATAACTTGATCATAAGCACGTTGTAAAAACGTAGAATAAATAACAACATATGGCTTTAATCCCTCTGCTGCCATACCAGCAGCAAACGTGACTGCATGCTGTTCAGCAATACCAACATCAAAAAATCTATCTTGAAATTTATCTGCAAATTTACTTAATCCAGTTCCAGAAGGCATCGCTGCTGTAATAGCAATAATTTTTTTATCTTTTTCGCTTATTTTACATAATGTATCTGAAAAAATATTAGTATATGTAGGGGCATTAGAAACTGATTTAAACGTATCTCCAGTTATTAAATCAAATTCAGAAACGGCATGATACTTTTCATGGGAATTTTTTGAAAAAGGATGTCCCTTCCCCTTCTCAGTAACAACATGTAATAAAACTGGACCATCATGAGGATCATTTTTTAAATTTTCTAATATTTTGACCATAGATTTAACATCATGACCATCAATCGGACCCAAGTAATTCATACCCATTTGGCTAAATATTGTTCCTTCAGAAGAGCCTAAAAAGGTGCGCGCTAAATTTTCCGCTCGTTTAGCTGTTTCTCCTATTTCCTTTGGAAATAAATTAACCATTTGTTTAGCAATTTCTCTAACGTTATTAAAAGGACGACTTGAAACAACATTTGACAAGTAATTACTTAATGCACCAACAGCAGGTGCTATAGACATATCGTTATCGTTAAGAATTATAAGTAATTTAGTATTAATAGATCCAGCATTGTTCATAGCTTCATAAGCCATTCCTGCACTCATTGCACCATCACCAATTACTGCTATAACGTTATTTGATTTACCTAATTTATCTCTTGCTACAGCCATCCCTAGGGCTGCCGAAATTGATGTAGAAGAATGCCCTGCTCCAAATGGATCATATTTAGACTCAGACCTCTTAGTAAACCCTGAAAGGCCTTTAGCTTTTCTTAAGGAGTGCATTTTATCTCTTCTACCTGTTAAAATTTTATGAGGATAGGCCTGGTGACCAACATCCCATATTAAACGATCATCGGGAGTATCAAAAACATAATGTATTGCCACAGCAAGCTCAACAACACCTAATCCTGCTCCAAGATGACCTCCTGTTTTAGAAACAATGTCAATCATATCAGAACGTAATTCTGAAGATAAAGTTTCAAGATCATCTATTGAAATAAATTTCAAATCATCAGGACTATTAATCTGATCAAGCATTGAAGTTGATCTTCTTTTTTTATCTTTATTAGCCATTAATCAACGTTAAACCTGCAACAAGTAAAGTATTTTTAAATTAGTAGTTTCTGTTTACAGTATATTTAGCTAAAGATACAAGATTTTCTATTCCATTTTCATAATTTTTAATAGAATTTATTGCTTTTTCAGATACCTCAATAGCTTTTTTTTGGGCACTTTTAATTCCTAAAATTGTAACAAAATTTGATATTTTATTTTCATTATCTTGCATAATAGGTTTTCCAATAATACTTTCATCTCCGTTAACATCCAGTAAATCATCTGCTATCTGAAAAGCTAAACCAAGATTATTAGCATAATTAATAAGAGCACTTTTTTGATCTTCAGTTGCATCTGACATAATCGCTGCAATATGAACACAACACGATATTAATGCTCCTGTTTTATGATTTTGAATCCATTCTATTTCTTCTAAATTTAAACTATCGTTGTTACTTGATTCCATATCTGCTTGTTGGCCACCAGCCATGCCCATTGCACCAATAGTTTTGGCAACTAATAAGCTAATAGAGGATCTTTTTTGAACATCTTTAATGTAAATCGGATCTGCTATAATCTGAAAAGCCCAACTTTGGAGAGCATCTCCAGCAAGCACCGCTGTATATTCATCAAATTTAATATGATTTGCAGCTTTTCCTCTTCGCAAAGGAGAGTTATCCATTGCTGGCAAATCATCATGAATTAGAGAGTAACAATGAACCGCTTCAATTGCAGATGCTACAGCAATTAACTCAAAATATTGATCTTTAATTATTGGTTTATTATTAATTACACTTAAAAAGCGACTTGCTTCCATTACTAAAAAAGCTCTGATTTTTTTTCCTCCATTTATACAGGAATACCTCATTGCTTCAAATAACCTTGAATCCAAACCATTACCATTTGGAAGGTTATTATTTAGAAATTTATCTATTTCATAAGAGTTTTTATTTACTAAATTTAAAATATCATTCATTCAAGCACTCAATTAATTAGAATTTTATATTATTCAGGATTAAGTGAATTTTCTTTATTTAAAATCAATTCCTGATTCTCTGACATTTGAATTGTTTCAACTTTCATTTTTGCTTCATTAAGTTTTTTTTCACAATGATCTTTTAATTTAGAACCTCTGTCATATGCAGCAATTGCTTTATCAAGAGATATATCTCCTTTATCAAGTGCATTAACAATACTTTCCAACTCGTTCATAGCATCTTCAAATGTCATTTTTTCTAAAACGTTATCAATATTCATTAAAACTCTACCTATATAAAAATCAATTATCATAATATAATCTGAAATTGTTTATGAAAACTAGCTTTTCATATCAATTAAATCAATTACTTAAACATAAAAAGTGCATTAATTAATTTCCTTGCTACTTGTTCTTCAAAAGCAGAATGACCAGCATCATCTATAATTTCAATTGAGGCCATACCCCAAATTTTAGCAATATCAAATGCACTAAATGGCGGACAAATCACATCATGCCTTCCTTGAATAATTATAGCCGGTATGTTTACAATTTTTTTTATGTTTTCTTTAATAAAATTATTGTTAATAAAACAATTATTAACAAAATAGTGAGATTCTATTTTTGCAATTGCTAATGCATTTTCACCAGATATTGGACGTTCCACATAACCAAGCGTTGAACAAGAATTTTCATACTCAGCCCATACAGATGCTGCTTTTAAACTAATTATTTTATCTTTTAAATTAAGTTGTTCGTAAAACCATTTAAGGATGTTATCTCGATAATTTTGAGGAACATATGAAATAAATTTATTATGAGCTTCTGGAAAGAATTTTTTCATATCATATAAAAACCAATTGATCTCGTCAATTGTCCCTAAAAATATGCCTCTTAAAATAAAACCTAAGCATCTTTTAGGAAAATTAATACCATATAAAATACCCAGAGTACTTCCCCATGATCCCCCAAAAATAAGCCATTTATCTATATTCAAATGCTGCCTAATGTCTTCGATATCTGATATAAGTGCAGTAGTAGTATTATTTTCAATTTCACCATAAGGTATGCTTTTGCCAGAGCCTCTTTGATCAAGAAAAATTACCCTAAAAACTTTAGGGTCAAAAAACCTCTTATGAAATGAAGAACAGCCTGAGCCTGGGCCACCATGCAAAAACAAAACCGGTTTACCATGAGGATTACCATATTGTTCATAATAGATTTTATGACCATCTCCTACATCAAGATAATCATCATCATATGAATTTAATGATTCAAAAAAAAAATTAGATTTATTTTTAAAATTTAACATTTTTATTATAATTTATTTTAAAGTTTACTTTTTTAGGCAGCTTCTTCCGAAGTATTATCAATAATATTTTCTAACTTTATAACTGCCGTATCCTTATCTGTATTTTCTATAGCAGAAAATTCACTAGCTACCCGTTCCAATGCAGCTTGATACATCTGACGTTCAGAATAAGATTGTTCTCCCTGATCATCCTTACGATATAAATCTCTTACTACTTCAGCAATAAAGACAAGGCTACCAGAATTAATTTTTGTTTCATATTCTTGAGCTCTTCTTGACCACATTGTTTTTCTAACTTTAGGCTTACCTTTTAATTTAACTATAGCCTCATCCATTTGAACTCTACTTGATAAAGTTCGTAAACCAGACTCAGCCGCTTTTCCTAAAGGAACTCTTAATGTCATTCTTTCATGTTCAAATCGAACAATTAATAAATCTAATTCCATTTCTTCAATTTTACGTTTTTCTGTCCCTATGATTTTTCCTACTCCATGGCTAGGATAGACAACAAAGTCACCAGGTACAAATTTTTTGGATAAATCTTGATTTTTAGTCACTATATTTTACCTTTTATTTATGAAATTAATAACCATTTATGGCAAATTGAGATTGGAGTTAAAATGAGTTAATTGAAGTTTATTTAAATCATTTGATATTTAATTAAAAAAAACTCCAAACTAATATTTTGTGAATATATTATGCATAACACAAATTGTTGTAAAAGACTAGGTAGACATAAAAATTTAATTAAGGCTTATTTTTCAGGATTACCTGGTTCATTAGAAAAGAATTTTTCGTATTTATCTTTAACTTCTCTATAATCATCAGCATCTGGTGGAGCATCCAATTTCATTGTTATATTAGGCCAAACATCTGCCATTTCTTTATTTAGCTCAAGCCATTTTTCAGCACCAGGGTCTGTATCAGCTTGGATTGCATCTACAGGACATTCAGGCTCACATACTCCACAATCAATACATTCATCAGGATTGATTACTAACATATTCTCCCCTACATAAAAGCAGTCTACAGGGCAAACTTCAACACAATCAGTATACTTACACTTAATACAATTATCATTAACAATGTATGTCATTATTTTTCCAAAATATTTAAGTTTAATATTTAAACCACAAATGCTTCTATGACAAGAAGCATATATTAGTTAAATTTTATGATTTAGTCTCTACCCATTAACTTGTCTATTTTACGTCTTTCTTGTTTTGTTGGACGCCCTACTCTATCTGAAAATTTAATTTTATTATTATTTATATTTGTTACTTTTTGTATTGTTGGAAGAGTTAAATCTTCATAAAAAAGCAAGGAATCTAGAAAAGATCCCCTTTTACTTGGAATATCAATAACCTTTAAAATTTTTATTTCATCATTTTTAGGTATAGTTAAAACGTCTCCTATCACAATCAATTTATGTGGTTTTTTAGTTGCTTTACCTGATATTTCTATTGTCTTAGATCGAATATATTTTGTTGATAAGCTTCTAGTTTTAAAAAGTCTAATATAGAATAAAAACAAATCAAGCCTGACGTTTTTATTTTCTAATAAGTCTTCTGCCATTATTATTATTTTACTTTCAAAGACTTCAGAACTGCAAATGGAGATAAAGGATCAGGAAGAACTTCCTTCTTTTTTTCTTTAAAATTATTTTTAATTTCTTTATTAGAGACTTTTATTTTTTTATTTTGATTTATTTTTTGATATTCATTTTTTATTTTAATTATCTTTTTTTTACGTTCAAAAATTGCAATTGGAATCTGATCAACCAAAGTTGAAGGCTCTTCATCAACTTTAATATAACCTAAATCATATAAAACATCTTCCATTTGAGTTTTTGTGGATCCTGCAATAGATAACATCGCCTCATTAATTTTAAATCTACCAAGCCTCGCTTCAGTTCTTATTAAAGCTGAAATTCTTTCAGCAATATCAGCTCTCAATGCTAACTTTCCTAATGGAACAAAACCAATTGCCCTATAATATTCATGAGGAACATCAACATCCATAACAATACCTACACGCCCTTCCGGAGGCACACCTGTTTCAGGAAAATTACTATTATAAATAGACCACAATAATCCTCGAAGATTAATTGCAACAGGTTTCAGTAGATTAGGTAAATATATAGTTTCAATCCCTAATCTCAAACCTAATTTAGCTAAGCTTCTTTTATCAGGTTCATCTAAATTTTGAACAGACATAGACAAGTTTTTTGTAGCGACAGATCCCATGCCTTCATAAACCTGATATGAAATTCCAATAGCTTTCCCTGATAAATTTAACTCAACATTCTTTTCAGAACTTGCAACTTTGGCATCTTTATCATGATTTACAACTTCATCATTAATTGTGTCGTTAATGGATTTATTTATTGGACTTTTAAAAACATTAGATTTACTAGGGTTTTCCAGATTAAAAGATTCAAATAAAGTTTTTTTAATATTTTTTTCAACTGCTTCAATTACCCTTAATTCAATTTGCTTAATATGATCCACTGATAAAAGTTCATAGTTTTTTATAATTGTTTTTGGAGAATATATATTTTCACCAGCTGTGAATTTTGCAATATTATTGTTTTGCCAAGAAATAGAGCCATCCGCATTTAATTTAAAGGCAGCATCATCTGACATTAATAACTCTCTAACTCGTCTTTCTATTTCTTTTGGCAAAGTTTTTCTTGCTGCACTTAATATTAAAGTTGCATTTTCACCTTCTGAAAGGGTAGGAACGAAATCAAAACCATTAAGTGTCCCTACTTGCTCTCCTTCTACAAAAACAGTTCCATCTAATTTTACTATAGCTTCCAAATTATTTTGCTCTTTCAATTTTTTAGTTAGGATTACGATACGTTTATCAACAAATCTTTGTGTCAACCTGTCGTGCAACTCATCTGATAATTTGTCTTCAATGCCTTTTGCTTGATCTTGCCAATATTCTGGATCGTTTGTCCAATGTTTTCTATTTGTTATAAATGTCCATGTTCTTATATTAGAGATTCTATTTAGAAGCGTGTCAATCTCACCATCAAATCTATTTAATCTTTTTAGTTGTGAATTAATCCAATCATTATCTAGCTTACCTTTTAATAATAATTCGAAAGTTTTTTCAAGCAAGTTAAAATGCACTCCAGATAAAGAGTTGCTGAAATCAGGAATTTGACATACATCCCATAACAACCTTAAAATTTCTTGGTTATTAACTTCTTTTTTAATAAAATTTAATTTTGATAAATTACTTAAGGAAAGGGTATCAAGTGCATCAGCTTTTTTACGCATAAAATTATATGGAGCAGAAACATCAAGAGACTTCATAAGATTATTCAGAGAAGTAAAATCCAATAATGAATTTCTCCACCATATATTTCTTAATGGAGAGAAAAGATGACTTTCAATTTGATCAATAGTATCTTCTTCAAATTTCAAACTATCATCAACAACTCCGAATGATCCATTTTTACTATGGCGGCCGGCACGACCTGCAATTTGTGCGATTTCCGCTGCGGTAAGATGCCTAGGAATAGAACCATCAAACTTAATATCAGAAGCGAACGCTACATGATCAATATTCATATTTAAGCCCATACCTATTGCATCAGTCGCAATTAAGTAATCGACTTGTCCATTCTGATAGAGCTCTATTTGAGAATTTCTTGTTCTAGGAGATAAGGCTCCCATTACAATTGCCGCTCCACCTTTTTGAGTTCTGACTAACTCTGCAATTCTGTAAACTTCTGGGATTGAGAATGCAACTATTGCTGATCTTGGCTTTAATTTAGTAATTTTTTTTACACCAATATAACTTAAAGTTGATAATCTTGGTCTTATTTCAATAGAACAGTTCGGTAAAATTTTTTGTAATAATGGCCTAATAGTTTCAGAGCCAAGAAAAATCGTTTCTTCAGAACCCCTGGCATTAAGAATTCTATCTGTAAAAACATGACCTCTTTCTCTATCACCAGCTAATTGAATTTCATCAATAGACATAAAAGACACTGACCTTTTAATTGGCATAGCTTCTACGGTACAACAAAAATATCTCGCTCCAGGAGGGATGATTTTTTCTTCACCAGTAATTAGCGCCACTCGAGATTTTCCTACTAGAAGGACCGCTTTATCATAATTTTCTCTTGCAAGTAACCTTAAAGGGAAGCCAATCATTCCTGAATTATGAGCAAGCATTCTATCCATTGCATAATGAGTTTTTCCAGTATTAGTTGGACCTAACAAAGCTCTGATTTGAGATTGATTACTAGATGATTTTATAAAAGAGTTAGAATATGTATTTTTGTTAGATATCATTAAATTAGTTCTTTCATCATAGAAAAAGTATTTTGATTTGATAATGATATAATTATTATAATTACTATAATATGAATAAATTAATATACATGGTTATGATATTTTAATAAACTAACATGTGAATTAATTTCTACTTAGGGGGTCAAGATGTCATACCAAAATCGTAAAGCAGTTATTACTGGCGGCAGTAAAGGTATTGGAAAAGCAATTGCTGAACGCTTTGCACAAGAAGGTATTGACATTTATTTACTTGCTTCCAATGAAAGTAATTTAATAAAAACAGCAGATGAATTAAAAAGTAAATATAGCGTTAATATTTTATATCATGCTTGTGATTTAAAAACAGCAGAAG
>CAJJBL010000113.1 GCA_905182395.1 alpha proteobacterium SCGC AAA536-G10
GTTTTAGACATTAAAGTTAGAAAAGAAGTAAAAGCTGATTTTTTTCAAAGAGAAATGATTTTAGATGATTGTTTTGGAAAAGATAGAAATAATAGAACCGTTTATATTTATAGAAAAATATCTCCTATTAAAGAATTGTCACTTATTTCTTTCTTGAAACAAGAACCAAAAGTAGTTATTGGAACAATTCGTTTTTATAGAGTTTTGATTGAGCAATTTCATTGCCTTTTATTAGGACCTTTAGCTGTAGATAAACATTATCAAGGCAAAGGTTTTGGGAAAAAACTTATTCAGCAAGGACTTGATTTAGCAAAAGAAAATGGTGAAAAAATATGCTTTGTATCTGGAGAATATGATTATTATTGCCATTATGGATTTAAAAAATTAAGCAGTATAAAATTAAATATAATTGTTCCAGGACCTATATCCTTTAATGATTTATTGATTTATGAATTTAACAATGATGCTAAAAATTATTTAAAAAATAACTCTCAATTATCACCTTTAAACTAATATTATTTATGTATAAATTATATCATTATTTCCTTTGTCCTTCTTCTAGATTTATAAGGCTTGTTCTTGAAGAGAATAAAATTGCTTACCAAACGCAATTAGAAAATTACTGGAACCCACAAAAAGAATTTTTATTATTAAATCCTGCCGGACACTTACCTGTATTAATTGATACTGATAACTATCCTTTAATAGGAGCTAATGTATGTATGGAGTATTTAAATAACCTTAATTTTAAATTAAATTTAATGAATGGTTGTTACAAGCAAGATGCTGAAATTAGAAGGATATTTCATTGGTTTGAATATGTTTTTAAAAAGGAAGTTTTAGATCCACTTCTATATGAAAAAGTTTTTACTAGGGTTATTAAAAATATTAATCCAAATAGTAATAATATCAGGTCAGCTCTACAGAATTTAAGTTTTCATAAAGATTATATTAATTATTTATTAAAAAATAATGATTGGATAGTTGGAGGAAATTTTACTTATGCTGATGTAATAGCGTCTGCTAATTTTTCAGTTCTTGACTACCTTGGCCTTCTTGACTTTGGAAAGTCTATATATATTAAAGAATGGTATGTTAAAATAAAATCTAGACCTTCTTTTAAGGTTTTATTAAATGATGATATAGTAGGAATTCCACCTGACAATAACTATAAAACAATTGATCTATAATTATGTCTTATTTAGAACTTCATGCATAATATTTTTTATAGTTTGTAATTGACTAATATCAGATAACCTGTGTCCTGCATTTTTATCTAATAATAGTTTAGCTTTTTTTGAACCTTTAATTTTATTAATTATATCGAAGCTTAATGAATAAGGAACGTCATGATCTTGCATTCCATGAAATATATAAACATGACCATTAAATGTAATATTATTCATTAGAACTAAATTTTTAAAACTATCCTTTATGAAATGATATGAAAATTCATTCATAGTATCATTTTTGTTATAAATTTTAATTTTTTTATTATAAATAAAATCCTTTTTTTGTGTCATATTCATTTTGTCCCATATTAGTAATTTAGGAAAGTCTGGAGCAGGGGCTAATCCAATTATAGATTTTACTTTATGAGGAATACGTTTTGTAAGCATTAACATTATCCATCCTCCCATAGATGAGCCTATTAATACTTGCTTTCCAGTTGTTAGTTTTTTTATTAAAAATTCTGAGTCTCTATACCAATCAGAAAAACATGTTTTTTCTAATTTTCCTGAAGATAACCCATGGCCAGAATAATCAAATCTTAAAAAGCTATGATCATTTTTTTTTGCCCATTTTTCAATAAAAAGTGCTTTTTTACCTTGCATGTCAGAGCCAAAACCACTTAGAAATACGATACCAGTTTTATTTCCTTTAATTTGGTTGTATGCAATTGTATTACCATATGGAGTTTTTAAAAAAAATGTCATTTAAAATCCTATGAATTAAGGGTACATCAATATGATTAAAAATAAATATACTATAGCTCAAATTTTACCAGCTTTAAATACTGGAGGAGTAGAAAGAGGTGTTATTGAAATTTCAAAGGCTCTTATAGATAATAATTTTAAATCAATTGTAATTTCTTCAGGGGGGCATATGGAAGCTCAATTAAGAAGAACAGGGGGAACTCATTACAAACTTGATGTGAATTCAAAGAATCCTTTTCGCTGGTATAAAATTAGAAAAGAATTAAAAATTATCCTTAAAAATGAAAATGTTGATTTATTGCATTTATGTTCAAGAGCTCCAGCTTGGATTGCTTTTCCTCTTGGTAAAACATTAAAGATTCCTGTAATTACATCGGTACATATGAGGTTTAGAAAAACAAATTTTTTTAAAAAAATATATAATAGTATTTTAATAAAAGGTGATTTAGTAATTGCAATTTCAAAACATATAGAAATTTGTATAAAGAATACTTTTCCTAAAGTTAGTCATAAAATTAAAGTGGTGCATAGAGGGGTGGATTTAAAATTATTTGATTCATTAAATATAAATCCAGCAAGAATTATTGCTCAGGCAAAATTAATAGGTTTGAAAGATAATGTTCCCGTAATTATAATGGCTTCTAGGCCAGCTTTATGGAAAGGCTATTCAATATTAATTAAAGCTTTATCAAAAGTGAATGAAAATTTTCAATGTATATTAATTGGTGCGGCTGATGGGGACAAAAAATTTAAAGATTTATTAATTAATAAAATTATAAAATATAATTTAGAAACTAAAGTTAAATTAGTTCAATCATCTAAAGATATTCAGGCAGCAATGATATTAGCAGATTTGATTGTAATGCCTTCTATTAGCCCTGAGCCGTTTGGAAGAATTATTGTTGAAGCTCAGGCTCTTGGAAAGATACCTATTGCTTTTGATCATGGAGGAGCTTCTGAAACAATTATAGATGGAAAGACAGGATTTTTAGCTAAGGCTCTCAGTGCAGAAAGTTTGGCTGAAAAAATTTTATTAGCTTTATCTATGAAATCAGCTAAAAGGGAAAGCATGGGAAACTATAGTAAAAAATTTGTTTCTAAAAACTTTAGTCATAATAAAATGTGTAAATTAACTCTTTCAATATATAAGCAATGTATTGCTGAATATAAAAGAAAAGGCTAAATTAAATAAAAATAATATAATAAAAAATGAGATATGATGCTAATAATTACATTGCCTGATAATAGTAAAAAAAGTTATAAAAAGCCTGTTACATCTTTTCAAATAGCAAATGATATTTCGACAAAACTAGCTTCAGAAGCTTTTGTATCATATGTAAATGGTGAGTTATGGGATCTAGCTAGGCTTATCGAAACTGATAGTATAGTTTCAATTCTAACTAAAAAAAATGAAGAAATTCTTAAAATTATCAGACATGATGCCGCCCATATTATGGCAGAGGCTGTTCTTGAATTGTATCCTGATACTCAAGTTACAATAGGGCCTGCTATTGAAAATGGGTTTTATTATGATTTTTATAGAGAAAAATCATTTTTAATGAATGATATAGAGTTAATTGAAAAAAGAATGCATGAAATAGTAGATAGAGATGAAAAAATTGAAAGAGAAGTCTGGACAAGGAATGAAGCCTTAGATTTTTTTAAAAAAAATAATGAAATATTTAAAGTTGAATTAGTTAATGCTATTCCAGAAGAAGAAACTGTTACTTTTTATAGGCAAGGAAACTTTGTTGATCTCTGTAGAGGCCCTCATGCGCCCTCTACTAAAAAGCTTGGACATTCATTTAAATTAACAAAATTAGCAGGATCGTATTGGAGAGGCGATAGTAATAATCCAGTGCTACAAAGAATTTATGGAACAGCTTTTTTAAATGATAAAGATTTAAATAATTATCTTGTGATGATTGAAGAAGCTGAAAAAAGAGATCATCGCAAAATTGGAAAACAATTAGATTTTTTTCATCTTCAAGAAGAAGCTACTGGTTCAGTTTTTTGGCATCAAAAAGGTTGGGTTATTTATCTTGAGATTGAAGCTTATATGAGACGAAAACTTAATATTTCTCAATACAGTGAAGTTAAAACTCCTCAGGTTATTGATAGATCTTTATGGGAAAAATCAGGTCACTGGGAAAAGTTTAAAGAGCATATGTTTATGGCTAAAGGAGATGATGACAAAACTTTAGCTTTAAAGCCTATGAATTGTCCAGGTCATGTCCAAATTTATAAACAAGGATTAAAATCATATAAAGATTTACCTATAAGAATGGCTGAATTTGGTTCTTGCCATAGAAATGAACCATCAGGTGCATTGCACGGTATTATGCGTGTAAGGCAATTTACTCAAGATGACGCTCATATTTTTTGTATGGATTCTCAGATTACATCTGAATGTGTTCAGTTTTGTGAATTGTTACAAGAAATATATAAAGATTTTGGTTTCAATGATTTGAGAGTAAAATTTTCTGATAGACCAGCTACACGTGCAGGAGATGATCAGACATGGGATAAAGCAGAAAGTGCACTTTTAGTCGCAATTAAGGCGGCTAATCTAGATTACACACTTAATCCTGGTGAAGGTGCCTTTTATGGCCCTAAGTTAGAGTTTGTGCTAACTGATGCTATTGGAAGAGATTGGCAATGTGGAACTTTGCAGGTGGACTTTGTTCTTCCATCTCGTTTGGGAGCAAGTTATATTGATCAAGATGGACAAAAACAACAGCCAGTAATGCTTCATAGAGCTATTTTGGGTTCTTTAGAAAGATGGATTGGAATTTTAATAGAGCAGCATTCAGGAAGAATGCCATTGTGGTTAGCTCCAGTTCAAGTTGTTTTATGTTCAATTGTTGATTCAACAAATAACTATATTTATTCTATACAAAAGGAATTGAATAAAGTTGGTATAAGAAATGAAATTGATTTAAGAAATGAAAAAATAGGATATAAAATAAGAGAGCACTCTAACAAGGCTATTCCTATAATAGTTGTAATTGGTAAAAAAGAAGAAGAAAAATCAAATGTTGCAGTGAGATATTTAGGTTCGAATAATCAAGAAATTCTGGGTATGAATCAATTCATTGAAGGTTTAGTAAAAAAATGTTTACCGCCTGATTTAAAGTAATCATAAGGCTACTATAAAATTAGAACATTAATTAGTACTGTAAATTTATTCAAAATTATTAAAAGATGTTAACAATTATATTTAAAATAGTGTAAGAATAATTTTTAATAATAAATCATAAAGGAGAATTTCATATAGTAGGTTTACATAATACCCCGCCAACACAGGCTGGACCAAGAATTAATGAGGCTATTAGAGCTGAAAATATCAGATGCATTGGAGCCGATGGTGAACAGTTAGGGGTTTTATCTATAGATGAGGCTTTAAAGACAGCTTTTAATTTAGGTTTGGATCTCGTTGAAATTCAACCAAATGTAGAGCCGCCAGTTTGTAAAATTTTAGATTATGGTAAATACAAGTATGAAGCTCAAAAAAGAAAAAATGAAGCAAAAAAGAAGCAAAAAATTATAGAGATAAAGGAAATAAAGCTCAGGCCTAATATAGATATTAATGATTTTACTATTAAGATGAAGCAAGTTAAAAAATTTATTGATAATGGTGATAAAGTTAAAATAACTTTAAGGTTTAGGGGTAGGGAAATGGCTCATCAAGATATTGGAGTAACTGTTCTTGATAGAGTCAAAGAAAATACTGAAGAGTCGTGTAAAATTGAAGCAATGCCTAAGTTAGAAGGCAGGCAAATGGTGATGATTTTAGCGCCGAAGTAAGTTCAGTATAAATTTAAAATTAAAAATACAATCTTGGGGTTGATAACTTCTACAGGGTTCTATATAAGCATGTAATCTAATCAAGATGAACTAATTTAGTAAAGAGATAAAAATGCCTAAGTTAAAAACAAAAAGCGGTGCAAAAAAACGTTTTAGTCTTACTGCTAAAGGAAAAGTTAGGGGTAGCCCTGCTTTTTTAAGTCACAATTTACGTAAACGTTCTCAAAAAATGAAAAGAAAAGCTCGTGGAACAATGATATTAAAAGATTGTGATGCTAAAATTGTAAGGCAGTTTATTCCGTACGCTTAAAGAAGGAGATAAGATAGTGGCAAGAGTTAAAAGAGGTGTAACAACCCATGCTAGGCATTTAAAAGTTATTAAGGCAGCTAAAGGTTATTACGGTGCTAGAAAAAACCTATTTACTGTAGCGAATCAAGCTGTAGAAAAAGCAAGTCAGTATGCTTATATAGATAGAAGAAAGAAGAAACGTGTATTCAGAGGGCTATGGATACAAAGAATTAATGCTGGAACTCGTTTATATGGTTTAAATTACTCAAAATTCATGAATGGCCTTAAGCTTGCTGGGATTGAAATTGATAGAAAAATGTTAGCTGATATTGCTGTATATGAACCATTAGCTTTTGAAGGTTTAGTATCAAAAGCTAAGGCTGCAAGTTCATAAAATTTATAACTTTACTCAAAAATATTTTTTATATTATTATTGTAGAATTTGTTTTCAGGGTTTAAATCTACTATGACTAATCAAATAAAAGAAAAATTAATAAAATTATCAGAAGAAATTGCTGATTTGATATCTTGTTCTTCAGATCTTACAAATCTTGATGAAATAAGAGTTTCAAGTTTTGGAAAAAAAGGTTCGGTTACAGCTTATCTTAAAAATCTAAAAGATTATGACGAAGACACTAAAAAAGAAATTGGATCACTTGTTAATCAAGTTAAATCAAATATTAATAATTTAATTGAGACAAAGAAAGTATCTTTTAGACAAGATCTCTTAAATAACAGAATTAATAGTGAAAAAATTGATGTAACTCTATCTTCAAAAGAAAGAGATTTGGGAACACTACACCCCCTTTCTAGAACAATAGAAGAATTATCTGCAATTTTTGCTGATATGGGTTTTTCTATAGTAGAAGGCCCTGACATAGAAACAGATTATTATAATTTTACAGCATTAAATATTCCTAAAGAGCATCCAGCCCGTCAGGAGCATGATACTTTCTATTTAGAACCTGATAAAGAGGGAAATAGAAAAGTTTTAAGAACTCATACAAGCCCTGTTCAAATTAGAACAATGGAAAAGCTTAATCTAAAAGAATTTGATGAAATCAGATATATAATACCAGGGAGAACATACAGATCTGATCATGATGCAACACACTCACCAATGTTTCATCAATGTGAAGGGTTAGTATTAGGTAAAAATATTAATATGGGTCATTTAAAGGGGTGTTTAATAGAATTTTGTAGATCATATTTTAATGTTGAGAATCTACCCGTTCGTTTTAGACCAAGTTACTTCCCTTTTACGGAACCTTCAGCAGAAGTTGATATAGGATGTAAAAAAGAAAAAGATGGCAGTCTTTCAATAGGTGAAGGTGAAGATTGGTTAGAAATTTTAGGTTCAGGAATGATCCATCCTAAAGTTTTAGAAGGTGTTGGTATTAACTCAAATATTTATCAAGGTTTTGCATTTGGTATGGGGCTAGAAAGGTTAACAATGCTAAAGTATGGCATTCCTGATTTAAGGCCATTCTATGATAGTGATCTAAGGTGGTTAAAGCATTATGGATTTTTACCTATAGATAACCCTAGTTTGCATTCGGGGTTAAATGGTGTATTTTCATGAAGCTAACTTGGAAATGGTTGCTTGAGCATCTTGAAACTGAAGCTGGAATAGATCAGGTTGTTGAAACTTTGCCTAAGTTAGGACTTGAAGTAGCTTCAGTTATAGATATAGCAAAAGATCTCAGAGAGTTTGTTTCTGTTGAAGTTTTAGAAGTTAATAAACATCCTAATGCAGATAAGCTTAATGTATGTATTGTATTCGATGGAAACAAACACTTTAAAGTTGTTTGTGGTGCTCATAATGTAAAAGTAGGAATGATAGGTGTTTTTGCATATGTTGGAACTTTTATTCCCGGTTTAAATTTTACTTTGAAGAGTGGTAATATTAGAGGAGAACAATCAGATGGAATGTTATGCTCTGAAAAAGAACTTACCATATCTGATAAGCACGAAGGTATAATAGAATTACCAAAGAGTACAAAAAATGGTTTATCAGTTGTGGACGTTCTCGAATTAAATGATCCTATCATTGAAATTGAAATAACTCCTAATAGGGGAGATTGTTTGGGTGTAAGAGGTATAGCAAGAGATTTGGCTGCAAGTGGAATTGGGACATTAAAGGAACTTAAAATCAAAGAAATAGAAGGTGATTTTGAAAGTTTAATTAATTGGAAAATTGATTTAAATAAAGATGAAAATTTTTTATGTCCAAAAATATTTGGTAGATCCTTTACTGATTTGACTAATAAAGCTTCTCCGTCCTGGATGCAAAAAAGATTGTTAGCAGTTGATCAAAGGCCGATATCATCTTTGGTTGATATTACTAATTATATAATGATTGATCTTGGAAGACCATTACATGCTTATGATATTAAAAAAATAGAAGGAAAAAACCTCACTGTTAAAAAATCTAAAAAAGGAGATAAATTTAATGCTCTTAATGGTAAAATATATGATTTAAACAATGAAATGCTGGTTATATCTGACAGTCATGGCATTGATGATTTAGCAGGTATAATGGGTGGAGAAAGAACTAGTGTTAATTTAAATACTACTGAAATCTTTCTAGAAGCGGCTATTTTCAGCCCTTCTTCAATTGCACAAACAGGAAGGGCATTAAATATTAATTCTGATGCCCGTTATCGATTTGAAAGAGGTCTTGATTATAACTCTCCAGAGTTAGTTATGCATTATGCTGCTTTAATGATACAAAAAATTTGTGGAGGGAAAGTTAGTAAAATTGTTTCTCTTCAAAATAAAAATGAAAATAAAAAAATTATATTTAACCCTGAAATTATTTTAAAATTAAGCGGGGTAATTATAGAAAATAACAAATCGTTAAAAATACTAGAAAAATTAGGTTTTAATGTTTTGGTAGATAATAATAATTGGAATATTATTGTTCCTTCATGGCGATCAGATATTGATGGTGTAGCGGACATAGTTGAAGAAATCATTAGAGTAAATGGTTATTCTTCTATACCTACAATTATGTTGTCACGTAAAAATTATATAGCCAAGCCAGCAATGAATTCCAAGCATCGACAATCTTTTTTTGCAACTAGAATACTTGCAACTAGAGGTTATAATGAAGTAATAACTTTTTCTTTTTTAAATAAAGTTATGGCACATCAATTTAATGGTGGCCAAAATTCTTTAAGTTTAGTTAATCCAATTTCATCAGAGCTTACTGATATGCGGCCATCTATTCTTCCAAATTTAATTCAAGCAGCTCAAAAAAATATTAATAAGGGAATTGATAATATTTCATTATGTGAGACTGGTCCAGTTTTTAAAGGAGATAGTCCTAACGAGCAATTAAATTCTATTTCAGGAATACGGATAGGAAATAAATACATACGTGACTGGAAAAAAACTTCAGAAAAATTTGATTTCTACGATATTAAGTCAGACGTTTTAGAAACTTTGTATAGTATTGGTTCACCCTCAAATAGTTTGAAAATTTTTACAGATGCTCCAAATTATTTTCATCCTGGAAGAAGTGCTACGTTTAAAATAGGAATAAATATTATTGCAAATTTTGGCGAAATACATCCAGAAATAACTGAATTTTATGGATTAAAATCTTCTGTTTTTGGATTTGAAATTTTTCCTGATAAAATTCCAATTCCTAAAAACAATAAAACTGCAAGACCAATGCTTAAAACAGCTTCACTTCAAGCTGTAACTAGAGAATTTGCATTCATTGTAGATAATTTATTGGAATCTGAAAAAGTAATACAAGCAGCTAAATCTGCTGATAAAAAATTGATTACAGATATTATGATCTATGATATTTACGAAGGAAAAAATATTCCTGAAGGTAAGAAGTCAATTGCAATAAAAGTAACTATTCAGCCTAATTTAGAAAGTTTAACTGATAAAGACTTAGAACAAATAAGTTCTAATATAATAAAAGTTATAAAAACAAAACTTTCTGGCACTTTAAGAGAAGTATAAAAATAAGTTTATTTTTACTCATATATTACATATTCAAATTACAAAATTAAATAATTATTATTATCATTTTAAGTAATAAAATATTTAACTAAAAATATTTGAAATAAAATTTTTTCTTTTTGTTGGTTCTAATTGATAAAATTGTTCTATTGCCATTTTGCTTAACATGGTTCGACTTGAAGATAATCCTCTATAAACAATAAGATTATAGTGAGGTATATGATTCATAATTTTTTCAGACTCAATTTCTGCATAAATATTTGGATCTTCTATTAAATAAAATTTGTCGCCTGGTTTCATGTTAATTTTCTACCTTATGTTTTTTTATTATTTATTTTATTTATAGTGTTAACTGAGTTTGATGTTGCAAGTGTTTTTTGTTTTTCTTTTTTAGGTTTTTTAATTTCTTTATTACCTTTTTGATTATTACCTTTTCCCATTTTAAATCTCCTAAATTGATTGCAATTTAATTAATTTTCTTCTTTTTTAATTATAATGAGTGTTTATAAATTTAGAATAATATTCTTATAATTATTTTTGGAATGTAGAAAACGTTAAATAAATATATTAAATAGTCTCTACTTTTATTAGAGGATTATTTAAATAACACGAAAAAGTTTAGTAAGATACCATTAATTAATTAATTAAATTCTTTTATTACTTAAGTATAAATAATTTATTATACTGGGACAAAACTAATAAATTTTTTTTTAATTTTTATGATATATAAGTCTTTATTTATATGCCTAAGGTAACAAAAAAGAAAAAAATTATAGAATATTAGGATAATTTATTATTATTTATAAATTTTTAGTAAATAATTTAATTTATTCGTATTTTAATTCTCCAATAAATATTGTTTATGTTTTAATAAAATAGTAAGAATATTGCAATACGTATAGAGACAAAGTATACACTTTTGAAATGCTGGGGTAGCTCAGGGGTAGAGCAATTCATTGGTAATGAATAGGTCGGAGGTTCAATTCCTCTCCTCAGCACCAAATATTTTTTTAAAAAAAATGTTAAGATATTTTTATATAAAAATTTTATTTCAAAAGAGTTTTTAGTTTTTTATGATGTAACTAGAAGTGTTTAATAATTTGATATGAAAAATCTTTTTAATTTGTAATTGAAATATTAGCCATCTGTAGTTTAATTAAAGTTATTAATTTTATTTTTAATTAAATTTTTTATGAAAATTTGTTAGTTTAAAATTATTACATTATTGTAATTAAAATAGGCATTGAAAATTTGTTATGATAAAAAAAGATATCAAAAAAAATATACTATCAAGCAACTTAAAAAATAATTTAAAATTAAGAAAAACACAACTATCTGACAGAGACAAAAGTGAAATTGATGGGAAAAGATTAGATAAAATTGGAGTTGCAAAGCTTGATTTTAATGAAAAGAATAAATAGAGACAATTTAAAATTATGAAGTTATTTCTACAAAATTATAAAGAAAAAATTTATATAACTGGCGGTTCTTCTCTTAAAGGGATGGTTAAAGTTAGTGGAGCAAAAAACGCTGCATTACCATTGATGGCATTATCATTGATTTTAAATAAAGGGTTAACCTTATTAAATATGCCTGACTTAGCTGATACAAGGTTAATGTCTAAGTTATTAATTCAATTAGGTATAAATATAAATTGGACCTATGGAAAAGCTGAATTTGATGGACATCCTCAAGTTAATGAAGCCTCATATGATCTTGTGAGGCAAATGAGGGCTTCTATACTAGTTTTAGGGCCTTTATTAGCTTCGTTAGGTTCTGCCCGTGTACCTCTCCCTGGGGGGTGTGCGATTGGTGCTCGGCCAATTGATTTACACTTATTTGTTATGGAATCTTTAGGCGCAAATATAAAATATGATTCTGGATTTATTATTGCATCCGTTGGTTCGGAAGGCTTAAAAGGTGGTGTTATTGATTTTCCTAAAATTTCTGTAGGTGCTACAGAGAGTGCTATAATGACAGCTGTTTTAGCTAAGGGAGTAACTAAAATTTTAAATGCTGCTCATGAACCTGAAATTATTGATTTAGCTAAATGTTTAACTAGCGCTGGGGCAAACATTAAGGGCGCTGGAACTAGTACAATTATTATAAATGGTGTCAAAAAATTGAATCCTGTTTGTCATGATATAGTTCCAGATAGAATTGAAGCCGGATCTTTTGCGATTGCTTCTGCTATAACAAAGGGCAATATAGAAATAAATAATATTCGTCCAAATGATTTAGAATTTTTTTTACAAACACTAAAGTACACTGGAAGCAAAGTTATTATTAACAAAAATTCTGTTATTGTATCATCTTCTAAAAGACCAATTGCATACAATATAACGACTGAAGCTCACCCAGGGTTTCCAACTGATTTGCAAGCTCAATATATGGCTTTAATGTCAATTGCAGATGGAAACTGTTATGTTAAAGAAACAATTTTTGAAAATAGATTTATGCACGTGCCAGAATTACTTCGAATTGGAGCTAATATTACTATTGATAAACAAACTGCGACTATAAAGGGTGTTAAAAATTTGCATGCTTCAAAAGTAATGGCTTCAGACCTTCGAGCTTCTATGTCATTGATTTTAGGGGCATTGGTTGCTTCTGGAACTTCTGAAATTGATGGCATACATCATTTAGATAGAGGATATGAAAAAATAGAGGATAAATTATCTAATCTTGGAGCTATTATTAACAGGTCAAAATAATAATTTTGAATTTAATAAAGGTGTTAACTTCATGAACGTTCAAAAAAAAATTAAATTAACTGCTTTAACTTGTGAAGATTTAAAAATATTTTCT
>CAJJBL010000114.1 GCA_905182395.1 alpha proteobacterium SCGC AAA536-G10
TAAAAGAAAGTAAAACTGGAAGACAAATATCAGTTATAGGCATTATAAAATGAGCTATTTAAATGTTGTGAAATTATAATGCCACATTTAATAATTTTTTTTATAGCAATGATATTAGGCTTATTAATTTTAATTTTTATTTAATATAAACAATGAAAAAATAAAACCTTGATTCCAATTGATATACACTGCTATTAGAAATAAATTAAAAATTCACTTTTAAGGCATTTAATATGAAAATATTAGCTTGTAATTCAAACAGACCTTTAGCTGAAAATATTTCTAAAACACTTAATTCTCAATTAATTAAAGCTGATGTCAAAAGATTTTCTGATATGGAAGTATTTGTTGAAGTTCAAGAAAATGTGAGAGGCGAAGATATGTTTGTTATTCAGTCAACATCATATCCAGCAAATGATAATTTAATGGAATTACTTGTATCTTTAGATGCACTTAGACGAGCTAGTGCAAGAAGAATAACTGCAGTAATTCCTTATTATGGATACGCAAGACAAGATAGAAAATCAGGCCCTAGAACTCCTATATCAGCAAAATTAGTAGCTAATCTAATAACTAAAGCTGGAGCAGACAGAGTATTGACCATGGATCTCCATGCAGGACAAATACAAGGTTTTTTTGACATTCCCACTGATAATTTATTTGCAGCCCCTGTCTTCATAAAAGATATTGAAAAAAGGTATAATAATAAACCAGTAGTTATAGTTTCTCCAGATGTTGGGGGAGTTATTAGAGCTCGAGCTATAGCTAGGAGAATAAATGTAAATTTAGCTATTATCGACAAAAGAAGAGAAAAAGCTGGATCTTCAGAAGTAATGAACATAATTGGTGATGTTGCAAATCATCACTGTATTTTAGTTGACGACATAATTGACTCTGGTGGAACTCTTTGTAATGCAGCTCAAGCACTTATAGATGCCGGAGCTACTAGCGTAGATGCTTATGTAACACATGGAGTGCTTTCTGGATCAGCAGTTTCAAGAATTAATAATTCTCCATTAGATATGCTAGTAACCACAGATTCCATTAAAGCAACAGAAGCAATAAAAGTAACATCTAATATTAGACAAATATCTATAGCTCCTATTATTGGTGAAGCAATAAGGCGAGTTCATATGGAACAATCTGTTTCAAGTCTATTTGAATAATGTTTTTTTATAATTTACTTTATATTTTTTAATTATAGAGTTATGTATTCTTTATTCTTTTGCACCCCTGGAGGCAAAGAATTTTTAAAAGGAGAAAATTAAATGGAAACAATAGAAATTAAAGCCGAAGCTCGAAGTCAGGTTGGTAAGGGGTCTGCCAGAGCAGCAAGGCGTGCAGGGTTAGTTCCTGCAGTAATTTACGGAAATAAACAGACACCAATAACTATAACTTTAAAAGCTAATGAATGGCGTCAATTGATGCATAAATCTGGTATTTTTAGCCAGTTAATTAATATAGAACTAGATAATGAAAAACATTTTGTTTTACCTCGTGATATTCAACAACATCCAGTTTCAGAAGAAGCTGAGCACGTTGATTTCTTAAGGGTAACTCAAAATGCAACTGTAGCAGTGGGAATTAATGTTGAGTTTTTAAATGAAGATTTATGTACTGGCATAAAACTTGGTGGTATTTTAAATGTCGTAAGATCTCAAGTAGAACTTAACTGTCCGGCTATCTCTATACCAGAAAAAATTACTGTTGATTTAACTGGTTTAAATGTTGGACATACAATACATATTAGCTCAATAGAGCTTCCAGAAGGCTGTACACCAACAATTACAGATAGAGATTTTACAGTAGCAACAATCGCAGCGCCAAGAGGCGGATTAGATGAAACTGATGATGGTGAAGAAACAGAAAAACCAACTGAAGAAGCTGAAGAAAATAAAAGTGATAGTTAGTTTTAACTATCACTTACTTTAAATTGGAAGTTAGCAAATCAGATGTTTCTATTTGTAGGACTTGGAAACCCAGGAATAAACTATGTAAATAATAGACATAATGTTGGTTTTATGTTGGTTGATAGTCTAGCTAAACATTATAAAGCGCCTAATTTTACTAAAAAATTTAAATCTGAATTTACAAAAACTACTATTAATTCAAATATTTGTATGTTGTTAAAACCATCTACATTTATGAATAATTCTGGATTAGCAGTTAAAGAAACAAAAGATTTTTTTAACTGCCCTATAGAAAATATTATTGTTTTTCATGATGAGATAGATATTAACCCTGGTCAGGTCAAAATAAAAAAAGGTGGTGGTCATAATGGTCATAATGGATTAAAGAGCATTGATCAATTTATTGGCAAAGGATATAATAGAGTTCGAATTGGTGTAAGTAGACCTTCTAAAATATATCAAAATAACATTAATGAAAACATATCAAACTGGGTTTTATCTGATTTTTCTTTAGATGATAAAGCTAAATGGTTAGATAATTTAATTGAAAAAATGACCGTTAATTTAATATTATTAATGGAAAAAGAAATAAATCAATTTTTAACAAATACTAGACAATAAAATTTTAGGTATAATTATGGGATTTAAATGTGGAATAGTGGGTTTGCCAAATGTTGGAAAATCAACTTTATTTAATGCTCTTACAGAGACAGCATCTGCAGAAGCTGCTAACTATCCTTTTTGTACTATAGAACCAAATACAGGAATAGTTTCAGTTCCTGACAAACGCTTGTTTTTATTGTCAGAATTAGCAGAATCACAAAAGATAATTCCTGCCCAAATGCAATTTGTTGATATAGCAGGTCTAGTTAGCGGAGCAAGTAAAGGTGAAGGTCTTGGTAATAAATTTCTTGCACATATTAGAGAAGTGGATGCTATACTGCATGTATTAAGATGCTTTGAAGATGACGATATAACTCATGTTGAAAATACTATTGATCCTATAAGAGATGCAGAAATAATCGAAACAGAATTGATGTTAGCTGACATTGAGAGCTTAGATAGACAAATGCATAATATTTCAAAAAAAGCACGCGCAAATGATAAAGAAGCAAAAGCTGATTTATTAATTATGGAAGAGTTATATAAACACTTATCTGATGGAACCCCAATACGCTTATTAAATTTATCATTCGAAAAAGTAAAAAGAATTAAAGTCTTTAATATGTTAAGTTCTAAACCTCTTTTGTACGCTTGTAATGTCAGTGAAAAAGATGCAGCAACTGGAAATAATTTTTCTAAGCTTGTTTTTGAAAAAGCAAATAAAGAACAAGCAGAAACTGTAATTATTTCAGGTTCTATAGAATCTGAAATAGCCTTATTAGATGATGATGAAAAAAGTGAGTTTTTAAAAGACTTAAATTTAGAAGAGTCTGGTCTTACAAGATTAATAAGAGCTGGCTTTGGCTTGCTTAATTTAATAACATTTTTTACAATTGGCCCTAAAGAAGCAAGGGCTTGGACATTAAAAAATAATTCAACTGCACCAGAAGCTGCAGGGGTAATTCATACAGATTTTCAAAAAGGGTTTATAAAAGCTGAAACTATATCTTATGAAGATTATATCAAATTTAAAAGTGAACAAGCCGCTAAAGATGCAGGTCGAGCAAGGATAGAAGGTTCAGAATATAAAGTTGTTGATGGTGATATATTTCATTTTCGCTTTAATGTTTAAAAATATTAAATAGGGGTTAAAATATGAATAATTTTCTTGATATTATAGCTAACGATAATCACGCTTTCTCAGCTTATTTAGCTCAACCTAAAGATAAACCAAAAGCAGGAGTTGTTATCCTTCAAGAAATATTTGGAGTAAATGTTCACATACAAGAAGTTGCTGATTTATTTGCTCAAAATGGTTATTTAGCAATAGCACCGTCATTATTTGATAGAAAAGAAAGAAACGTGCAACTTGGGTATGATAAAGATGGTGTTGCAAAAGGTAGAGAGCTAAAAGATTTATGTGATAATGATGCCCTTAAAGATATTGAAGCTGCAATTTCAGTTGTTTCTTCAGCTGGAAAAGTTGGGGTAATAGGTTATTGCTGGGGAGGTTCGTTATCGTGGCGAGCAGCTTGCGAATTCAATAGCATTAGTGCAAGCGTTGCCTACTATGGTGGTGAAATTCCATCTTTAAAAGATCATACTGTTAATTGTAATACATTATGTCATTTTGGTGAATTAGATCTAGGAATTCCTATTGAAACTGTTAAATCTTTTCAACAATCTCAACCAAATGTACTTACATATACATATCCTGCTGATCATGGATTTAACTGTAATCATAGGCTGCAATTCAATGAAATTAGTGCTAAAATAGCATTAGACAGAACTTTAAAATTTTTAGAAACAGAGCTTAACTAGTTTTTTTTTCTCTACTTTTTATAGGCGCCCAGATCTGTCTCATAGCAAAGTAGGATAATATTGTTAATACTAATAAGAAGCATATTACAGATATCCCTATTCTTTTTCTGTCTTCTAATTCTGGCTCAGAAGCCCAAGCCAGAAATGTTGCTACGTCTTTTGCCATTTGAGCAGGAGTAGCTTTTGTTCCATCGGCATAAGTTACCCCATCTTCATATAAAGGTTGTGGCATACCAATTAAGTTACCTTGATAATAACTATTGAAGTACATTCCATCTGGAACATTTTTATTTGACGGCGCGTCTTTATAGCCTGTTAACAAAGCATGAAGATAATCTGCACCTCCGGATCTAGATTTAACAATTAATGATAAATCAGGAGGATACGCACCTCCATTACCTGCCCTTGCAGCTAGATCATTTGGATATGGAGAAACAAACTTATCACTAGATCTAGCAGGTCTCTCAATAGTTTCACCATCTTCATTTATATCTTGAACGCTGTTCTCTGCGGCAAAAGCTTTAACTTCTTCATCATTATAACCTAAAGCTTTTAAATTCCTGTAGGCAACTAATCTAAGTCCATGACATCCAGAACATACTTCCTGATACACTTGCAATCCTCTTTGCTGAGAAGCTCTATCATAAGTTCCCATAATACCGGAGAAGGACCAATCTTTCTTTGGGTATGAAATAGTATCACCAGCAGCAAAAGATATATTTGGGAAAAGAAAGAAAAATAGAAAAATAATATTTTGAAAAAAATATTTATTTCTATTTATATTATTCTGAAAAAACATTTATTTTTTCTCCCTGGCAGCTGAAATGGCCGCAGTATATGAGCCACTTAAAACAGGCTGTGAAATAGATATAGGAAGTGGTTTTGTTTTTTCTATATAAGGTAATAAAGGAAACAATATCAAAAAATGAAAGAAATAATAAGCAGTTGCTATCCTTGATAGAATTACATAGATACCTTCAGCTGGCATAGCACCTAAATAACCTAATAAAAAACAATCTAGCACTAAAACCCAGAAAAATATTTTAAAAATTGGTCTAAACTGAGATGATCTAACAGGAGATCTGTCTAACCAAGGCAAAATAAACAATACAGCTATTGAACCAAACATAAAAAGGACCCCACCTAACTTATCTGGGATAGCTCTTAAAATAGCATAAAAAGGTAAAAAATACCATTCGGGTACAATATGAGCAGGAGTCACCATTGGGTTTGCTTCAATGTAATTATCAGGGTGCCCCATAAAATTTGGAAAGAAAAAGACTGCTGCTGCAAATAAAGTTAAGAAAATACCTAATCCAAAAAGATCTTTAATAGTATAATATGGATGAAATGGTAAAGTGTCTTGTGTTCCTTTCACATCTATACCAATGGGATTATTTGAACCAAATCTATGGAGAGCAACAAGATGAAGAATAACAACACCTACTATAACAAATGGCAAGACAAAATGAAGAGAAAAAAATCTATTTAAAGTTGAATTATCTACAGAAAAACCACCCCAAAGCCATGTAACTATACTCTCTCCAACAACTGGTATAGCAGAGAATAAGTTGGTAATAACTGTCGCTCCCCAAAAACTCATTTGTCCCCAAGGTAAAACATAACCCATAAAAGCCGTTGCCATCATTAATAGAAGTATAAGAACACCTAATATCCATAAAAGTTCTCTTGGAGCTTTATATGAGCCATAATATAAACCTCGGAAAATATGAATAAAAACCACAATAAAGAAAAAGCTTGCTCCATTCATATGAATATAACGAATTAACCATCCATGATTTACATCTCTCATAATTCTTTCAACTGAATCAAAAGCATAATCTACATGAGGTGTATAATTCATTGATAATACAATACCGGTTATTATCATTGTAACTAATGCTATACCTGCTAAAGAACCAAAATTCCAAAAATAATTTAAGTTTTTAGGAGTAGGATAATGATTTAATTCGTGATCCATAAATGTGAATATTGGAAGCCTATAATCTATCCATTTTACGACTGGGTTTTTAAACTTAGGCTTAGACATTTATTGCTCCTGCTATCATAAAAATATAAGTATTCATTTTTTAACCAATTTTAATTACTGTGTCTGATAAAAATTTATAAGATGGCACTTCCAGATTAGTTGGAGCTGGACCTTTTCTAATTCTACCAGAGTGATCATAATGCGACCCATGACAAGGACAAAACCATCCACCATACTGACCTTTTACATCGCCTGATTTTTGACCTAAAGGAACGCAACCTAAATGAGTGCAAACTCCAACTAAAACAATATATTTTTCTTTTGTTACTCGTTCAGAGTCAGTCTGAGGATCTCGCATTCCCTCTAGAGAAACTTCTTGAGCTTGTTTTATTTCATCAGCAGTTCTATGACGAACAAATACTGGTTTACCTCTCCATTTAACAGTTATAGCTTGACCTTCTTCAAGAGAAGATAAATCTATCTCTGTTGAAGCTAAGGCCAAGGTATCTGCGGCAGGATTCATTTGATCAATTAATGGCCATACAAAAGCTGCAGCACCGATACCAGCTAATGCATAAGTTGAAACAATTAGAAAATCTCTTTTATCTTCGTCTTGTTCACTTTTTAAATTAGATTTTGTAGACATGACACTCCCGAAAACTAACTAAACATAGTTTATATAACCTTGCTTTTTATAAATTTCTAGTATTTTTAAATATTGATAGTATTTTTTTTTAAATTTATAAACATTTCTTATAAAAAAGTCATCCATTAAGTCATTTATCATATATTTTTAAGGCCATAATACCATAGGGGGCAAACTCATTAGTACGGCTTCTGTATTACCTCCAGTTTTTAAACCAAAAATTGTTCCTCTATCATATAATAAATTAAACTCAACATACCTACCTCTTTTTATTAACTGATTTTTTCTATCTAATTCATCAAATTTTCTATTAATTCGTTTATTAATAATATCTACATAAGAATTTAAAAATGTTTTACCAACATCCTTTACAAAAGAAAAATCTTTATCCCAGTCATTATTATAAAGGTAATCAAAAAATATTCCTCCAATACCTCTGGTTTCTTGTCTATGGGGCAAGTAAAAATATTCATCACACCATTTTTTAAAATTAGGATAGTATGTCTCGTTATATTTATTACAACTTTCTTTAAAACCATTATGAAAAATATGGGACATATTTTTATCTTCAAATATTGGAGTTAGATCTCCACCTCCTCCAAACCAAATTTTTTTATCACTGCCTTCTCCAGTTATAAGAAATCTAGTATTCATATGAGCAGCAGGTATAAATGGATTACACATATGAGAAACCACGGAAATTCCTGTTGCCCAAAATTTACCATTCTTTTCAGCGCCAGGAATTTGATTTCTAAACTGTTCAGAAAATTCCCCATAAACTGTAGAAATATTGACACCAACTTTTTCAAAAACTTGGCCTTTCATTATAGAAATAGTTCCCCCTCCACCACCATTTCTGTCCCATTTTTTCTTTTTAAAAACTATCTTTTCTTTTTCTTTACTAAATTCATTTTCAATTTTCTCAAATGAGCTACAAATTTCATCACGAAGATTTTCAAACCAATTACTTACTAATTTTTTTCTATTATTTGTTAACTCTTCATCGCCTTCTGATTTTTGAAGATATAACTTTTCAATCATTTCTTGTTTTATTGACATATTTTATAATTTCTATTTAAAATTTATTTTAAAAAAATTTTGGATTTCATACAAAGAAGAACTAAAATTATTATTAACCCAATATTGTTCAGCTTTAAACAATAATAATTTTATCTCATTATAATCACTTACTTTACTTAATTGTAAGATATGATTTCTATTGAATGGGCATTTTGGTAAATGAATATCTAAAACATTTATTTTTTTTAAATCCTCATAAGGAAGAATATGGAACAGTCCTAATTTACACCAACTAATTGGAATTCTTTCATTTCTATAAATTGATTTATTTAAAAAAAATATCCTATTTTTCATTTTCCACAAAGTTTTAATTATTTCAATTTTTTTAGATTGATTAGTTATATCTTTAAAATTTTTGACATCTATAGGACTGTATATAGATTTGATTTGTTTTAAAAAATTATAATATTTCATCGTTTTTTTTGAAAATTCTAATCTTAGGTATGCTGCTTGCAATTGATTAAAGTCATATAAATGAGGTATAAAAATTGATAATAAATCTAGTTTTGAATCATCAATAACATCGGATCCAAAAAATTTAAGATACTTTAGAATCTTAAAATTTTTAATTTTGAATCCTTTATTTTCTCTTTCATTTTTTTGAATATTTTTTGAATACAAAATATATTTATCTAATGATAATCTTTGCATCATTGATAAACTCAATTCGAAGTTTTTGTTATTTAAAATTTTTGTTAATTCATCTTTCATTCTTTTATTTGATAATAAATTAATATTATCTAGTTTTACTAAAATATTTTTTATGAAAATATTAGAAATTTTTTTATTTGGAAATAATGAATAGAAACGACAAAACCTAATTACTCTCAGATAATCCTCTTCGCATCTTTTTATAGGATCACCAATAAATCTTAATTTTCTATTCTTTATGTCATCAATGCCATTAAATGGATCAAACAAGTTCCCCAAACTATCTAAATAAATTGCATTTACTGTAAAATCTCTCCTACTCGCATCCAATTCTATTTTATCTGTTTGCTCTATAAAAGCCTGCCTACCATATGAAATCAAGTCATTTCTTAAACTAGTAATTTGATATTCTTTATTATTTAAAATCAAAGAAACTGTTCCGTAATCAACATTTCTTGTAATTACTTTAATTTGTGTTTTGTTGATGCTTTTTATAAAAACATTAATATCAATATTTATAGCAAAATCTATATCTTTGATTTCTTTCTTTAGAAAATAGTCTCTAATTGCTCCTCCAACAATCCACATTTTTGAATTAGAAATACTAGCTAATTCAAATATATCACTTACGTTGGGTTCTTTTAGAAAATAATTTAATAAACTAGAGTTAAAAATTTAAAAGTCCCTCTTGAATTTTATTTTGCGAATTGACCGTTAATAACCTTACCATTTTGAATTAAAGGTGGCTTATAGTTATAAGAAGGCTTTGCAGCATTATTTTCTAATAATAAAAAGGATGAGAAAACAATCAAAATAAATGCTACTAAACTTATAAAGGAGGCAATAAAAACTGAATTTTTATAAGTAAGTTTTTGGAGTATATATTTTGTTAAAAAGAAAATAGCTATTGCAAATAAGCCAGCTAAAAAAATTATTACATATCGTCGCATGGTGGAAACTCCCTAAAACCTAAACCCGCAGAAATTGTTACAAGTACTCTAGCAGTAAGACCCCAAATATTTTCATTATTATAATTTATTCTCCATGTCATAGCCATACTAGATTTAATTGGAGGCTTTTCTCTAAGATGATATTTAGGAGATAATAATAGTTTAGACTTTGGGCAAAATATTTTTTCAACCTCTATTGGATTTGGATAAATCAACCTCTCCCAATTTACCTCTAATTTCATTAAAGCAATGAATGGGGTTACAACATAACCTGTTCCAGTATAAAATTTAGGCAACTCTCCAATAATATCGTAGTTATTTCTAGAGAGACTTATCTCTTCTTCAGTTTCCCTAATAGCAGTTTCCAATAAATTTTTATCATTCAGCTCTTTTCTTCCTCCTGGAAAAGCTACTTGACCAGCATGTTTTCTTAAATTATTTTTTCTTTGAGTAATTAGAATGTTACTTTCTTTCTTTTTTTCATTGTTAATAAAAATAACCAAAATGCTAGATTCAATATATTCATTAACTGAACGTAAGGTATCTCCAGCGTTTTTTACATTTGTAATACATTCTTCCAATTGTTGTTTAGATATAATGGTTTCCAAAATTTTACCCAATATATTAGTTAGTTATGACTAATTATTTTATTTATATTTTTAAATAATGTACTATCGTTAATTAATAAACAAGAATGAAAATTTATGTACATTTATTTACCTATAGCAGAACAACCTATTCACTCCCTAGCTATATTGGGAGTAGGTTCACTTATTGGCTTTATTATGGGCTTAGTTGGCGTCGGAGGCGGATTCTTATTAACGCCTATTATGATGTTTTTAGGGATACCTTCACCAGTAGCGGTGGCTTCAGTAGCAAACCAGTTGGTAGCTCCTTCCATTTCAGGCGTTTTATCTCATTGGAAAAAAGGTAATGTTGACTTTAAAATGGGGACAGTCCTTCTTATAGGAGGAGTTTTAGGCTCATCAATTGGTGTAATTCTTTTTAATTATTTAGCAAAAGTAGGTCAATTAGATTTGGTAATTAGAGCCTCTTATGTAATTTTTCTATCTATTATTGGAAGCTTGATGTTTGTTGAATCCATGAGACTAGTACTAAGGAAAAGAAAAGGTAAAATTACACGTGGAAAACTTCATCAACACACATGGCTTCACGGCTTACCATTTAAAACACGTTTTAGAAAATCAAAATTATACATTTCAATACTTCTACCAATATTAATTGGCCTTATAGTTGGAGTGTTAGCAGCAATCATGGGGATAGGTGGAGGGTTTATTATTGTACCAGCAATGATTTATCTTTTAGGAATGCCAACTTCCCTAGTGGTTGGTACTTCACTCTTTCAAATCATATTTGTTGCAGCGAACACTACAATTCTTCAAGCTTCTCAGAATCAAACTGTAGATATAGTTTTAGCAACTTTATTGTTACTGGGATCAGTTGTCGGAGTTCAAATTGGATCTAAATTTACAAATGTTCTAAAAGGCGAGCATTTGAGATTAATATTATCTACAATTATTATTTTAGTAAGTTTACAGATATTAACTGATCTCATCACAATGCCTAGTGATCTTTTTTCCGTTGTTATTAGAAAGTAATCTAATATGAAAAATGCATTTCAAATTATATTACTGCTATTTGTTTATACTTACTCGTCTAATTCTAGCGCTGAAAATAATTTAGTAGCAGATTTATCTCAAGACAACGTTAAAATATCTACAAATTTTTTAGGTGCTAAAATACTTCTATTTGGCGCTTATGATGGAATACAAGGAGATGATATAATAGTTGTTGTGTCAGGTCCCAAAGGTCTTGTTACAGTTCAAAAAAAAGAAAAAGTTTTAGGAGTATGGGTTAATACAAAAAAAATAAATTATATAAATGCACCAAAATACCTGCATATAGCGTCTAATAGGGATATTAATGAAATTTTAAATTATAAAACTAGAAAAATCTCAGAAATTGGCCTTAACAACTTAAATGTAAGGATGCAACCAGGGGAAAATATATCTACAAAAGAAGAAGAAACATGGCGCAAAGCTCTTACTAGAAATATGCTAAAGTCAAAACTTTGGAGCTTAGATGAGAATTCAGTAAAATTAAATAAAAATGCTTTATTTAGAACTTATGTAGCACTCCCTTCAAACGTCCCTACTGGTATTTTTAATGTTAAAATATTGCATTATCGAAATAATAAACTTATTTCAAAAGAAAGAAGTACAATCAATGTTTCAAAATCAGGAATGAGTGCCGAAATTTATAATATAGCGCAAAACTATTCTACTTTATATGGTATTTTTGCAGTACTCTTAGCTGTTTTAATTGGTTGGATAACAAATATAATTTTTAGAAAAATATAAAGAGCAAATTATGAATAATAAAATAAACAATAAAATAAAATCTAAAGCAGTTAAACCTGGGAATAGATTGTTTTTAGTAGTTGCAGATGATAGCAAAGAATTGCATCAAGCTCTATATTATGCTGCTAGACGAGCTGCAACAGCAAATGGAGAAATAGCGTTATTTAGATGCATTGAACCTACTGAAGGTCAGTTATGGGGAGGTGTAACTGAAATAATGGAGGCTGAAAAAGAACAAGAAAGCAAGGTTCTTCTCCAAGAATTAAGTAACTATTGTGAGAAATTAGGTGCGCCTAAACCAAGAACTTTTGTTAGAAGAGGAATTACGTCTGAAGAATTGTTTAAATTAATTAACAATGAGGCTGCAATTAGAGTTCTAGTTCTTGGGGTTTCAATAGAGACAGGCAATCCAGGTCCTTTAATTAATTACATAATAAATAACGGCAGCAATGAATGTAGAGTTCCAATAACTATTGTACCAGGAAATTTGTCTGATGATCAAATCGATGCTTTAGTTTAAAATTAAATTTTTAGTTGCTTTTCACATTAAGAATCTTTAGAAAAAAATATAAATTTTATCTTTTTAATTTGAGATTTTCAAGATGTTTAGAAATGCAGTTTTATTAATAATAGGAATAGTGTGTATTACAATGGCTCAACCAACAAAAAAAGCTTCTGCTAGTTCAAGTAAATTTATAACTATAGAAACCACTAAAGGAAAAGTTGTTATTGAAACTCTTCCTAAAATTGCACCAAATCATGTTAAAAGAATAAAACAATTAGTTAAATCTGGATTCTATGATGGAATTATTTTTCATAGAGTTATAGAAGGGTTTATGGCACAAACTGGTGACCCAGACGGAAATGGTACTGGAGGATCTGGCAAAAATTTAAAAGCTGAATTTTCAGATTATGAGTATAAATTAGGAACTGTTGGCATGGCTCGCTCATCAAGTCCAGATAGTGGTGATAGCCAGTTTTTTATATGTTTTGATGGCTGTGGACATCTAACTGGTCAATATACAGTATGGGGACAAGTTGTTTCAGGAATGGAAGTAGTTGATTCATTGGAAATTGGAGAACCACCAAGTTCTCCTGATAAAATGATTTCCGTAAAAATTGGAAAAAAGTAACTTTTTAAATATCAACTACTCTTATAGAATTTGTTGATCCAGATATGCCAAAAGGCATTCCAGCAACTACAACTATAGTATCATCTGTTTTAGCAAAGCTCTTATTTTTGATAATGTCTTTAGCTTCTTGTATGGCAGCTTCATATCCTTGAACCTTACTAACAAAGGAATAAGCCCCCCACAAAAGAGATAATCTTCTTTTAACTTTTAATTCTGGGGTCATTACAACTAACAATAAATTAGGACGTTCTCTAGCCATTCTATATGCTGTGCTCCCTGATGCAGTAAAAGCAACTACTGCACTAGCTCCAACAGATTCAGCAAGTTTTACAGCAGAACGAGAAACCGCATGATAAATAAGATTTCCATTTTCTAAAACTTGAGGTGCATTGTGAGGATGATCTTTAATATGCATTTCAGCAGAACAAATGATTCTATTCATAATAGTAACCGTTTCAATAGGAAATTGTCCTACAGCTGTTTCAGCAGATAACATAACAGCATCTGCACCATCAAAAACTGCTGTTGCCACATCAGATGCTTCAGCACGTGTAGGTGAAGGAGAGTCAATCATAGATTCAAGCATTTGAGTAGCAACTATTACAGGCTTACCTTGCTCACGACAAGCAAGTATAATCTCCTTTTGAATTCCTGGAACAGATTCAGGTGGCAATTCAACACCAAGATCACCTCTTGCAACCATAACACCTTCACAAGCAGCAATAATTTCTTTTAGCTCACCTAATGCGGAAGGTTTTTCAATTTTAGCAATTATACCTGCTTTATTACCAACGTATTTCTTTACTTCTAATACATCACTTAGTTTCTGGACAAAGGAAAGGGCTATCCAGTCAATTTCTTGGGTTAGAATAAACTTTAAATCATCTATATCTTTAGGTGTTAAAGGACTAGTATTAAGAACAACATCTGGCAAATTAATACCTTTTCTGCTTTTAATATACCCACCAACTATTACTTCTGTTTTTATAGATTCGTCAGTGATTTCAATAACTTCAAATTGAAGCTTTCCATCATCCATAAGAATTTTTGATCCAATAGCTAAACTATTATATATTTCTTCATGAGGTAAATTAACTCTTTTCAAATCTCCTAATTTAGAATTTTTATCAAAGATATAATTATTTCCTTTAATTACTTTTATATTTTCTACAACTTCACCAATTCTATATTTAGGACCTTGTAGATCTGTAAGAATTGCTACGTTACAATCCATTTCTTTTTCAACAGCTCTAATATTTGTTATTCTTTTTAAATGATCTCCATGATTACCATGGCTAAAATTAAGACGAAAAACATTAACTCCAGCTATTATTAAAGATTTGATGACTTCTTTATCATCTGAAGTTGTTCCGAGTGTTGCTACAATTTTTGTTGCTCTTAATAAATCTAAATTATTCATAAAAAATTCCTAATAATAATATTACAACTTATACATTAAATATTAAGAAAAAATTAAAAAAAATATATTTTTCGAATTAAATAAATCGGCAAGCTATTTGCAAATCATAAATCATTACTAGGAGAAATAAAAATGGCGCAGATTGTTCCCTTCCCACTTGACCGGGTTAGAAAATCAAAAGAAGACAATATATATGAAGAAAAACATATACTTCATATGATTAAAAATATTAGACAAAATTATCCACCTTCACTTTGGAATACAATCTATCAACTAGCCAAACAAGGCCATATTTCTGATTATTTAAATGATGAATTAGATGTTAATAAAGATAAAACTGTTAATGATCATTCTCAAGATTAAATAAAAAAAAATTTAAAATAATTTTTATTTAATCTTTTTTTTCTTTATATTTATTTTATGAATCATCCTATTTTATATACATTTAGAAGATGTCCATATGCAATGCGTGCTCGGTTAGCAATACAAGCATCTGGTATTATAGTAGAAATACGAGAAGTAAAGCTTCAAAATAAACCAATAGAATTACTTCATCTGTCTCCTAAAGGAACGGTTCCTGTTTTACAAGTTTCAAATGAACATTTAATAGAAGAGAGCATTGATATCATGGAATGGGCATTAGAGATTAATGATCCGTTTAATTGGTTACCTAGAGATTTTCATATTAAAAATCAGATGAATTGTTTTTTAAAAAAATTAGATAAAGAGTTCAAAGTAAATTTAGATAAATATAAATATACTAATAAATTTGAAAGACAAAACCCAATACATTACCGGGATAAAAATTTAATAGTTTTAACTGAACTAAATCATAAATTAGAAACTAGTAAAGGTATCAATTCAGAACATTTAAGTTATATTGATTATGCAACTTTTCCTTTTATTAGACAATTTAGAAATGTTGATCCTATTTGGTTTGATTCAATGAAATTACCCTTTTTAAAAATATGGTTATATGATTTAATGAATAGTGATGAATTTTCATCTGTGATGGAGAAATTTGATTTGTGGGACCCTATGAAAAAACCAATTTATTCAAATTTTTCTTTTTAATATAATTACTATCGGAGGAAAAAATGACTGAAGCGCTAATTTGTGAAGGAACTAGAACCCCTATTGGTAAATTTGGAGGAAAACTTTCTTCAATAAGAACAGATGACTTAGCTTCACTTCCATTAATTTCTTTAAAAAAAACCCTTAAGAAAGTTGACTGGGATAGCTTAGAAGAAGTTTTTTTTGGAAATGCAAATCAAGCTGGCGAAGATAATAGAAATATAGCCAGAATGGCACTTCTATTAGCAGGCCTTCCTTATACGGTATCAGGCATTACACTTAATAGATTATGTGCATCTGGGATGGAAGCCATTTCAAATGCATCTAGAATGATAAAAGCAAATGAGGCCGAATTTACAATAGCCGGTGGTGCAGAAAGCATGAGCAGAGCTCCTTTTGTTATGCCTAAAGCAAACAGTGCTTTTTCTAGAAATGCTGAAATTTATGACACAACTATAGGTTGGCGTTTTGTTAATCCAAAAATGAAATTAAATTTTGGAATTGATTCTATGCCAGAAACAGCTGAAAACGTTGCAGAAAAATATCAAATAAATAGAGAAGACCAAGATAAAATGGCTTTATCAAGTCAACTAAAAGCTATTAAATCAATTGAAAATGGTCGTTTTGCAAAAGAAATTACTCCTGTAGAAATTCTTCAAAGAAAAGGTGATCCGATTATTTTTGATAAAGACGAACATCCAAGAGAAACTACTATTGAAAAACTTTCTGGTTTGCCTACCCCCTTTCGTCCAAACGGAAGTGTTACTGCTGGCAATGCAAGTGGGATAAATGACGGAGCAGCAGCAATTATAATTGCTAGTGAAAATGGAGTTAAAAGAAATCATTTATTTCCTAGAGCAAGAATATTATCAGCAGCAAGCTGTGGCGTAGAACCTGCATTTATGGGTATTGGACCAGTGCCTGCAACTATAAAAGCTTTAAAACTTGCAGGGCTTACTATGGATGATATTGATATAATTGAAATCAATGAAGCTTTTGCTGCCCAAGGTCTGGCCAGTTTAAGGTCTCTTGGGGTAAGTGATGATGATGAAAGAGTGAACCCGAATGGAGGAGCCATTGCATTAGGTCACCCTTTAGGAATGTCTGGAACAAGATTAGTTTTAACCGCCACTCAAGAATTAATGGAAACAAATAAAAAATATGCTCTTTGCACAATGTGTGTGGGTGTTGGCCAAGGCAGCGCTATTATAATAGAAAAACTATAGTTATTATTTTGGTCTAATCATATTGATAAGCCTGCCTATCTATAGAAACAGAACGAATATAAATATATACTTTCTTATTGATAGATAATTTCATTTTTTTAAGATTGTAAGTAGTAATTCTTACTCTTAAAATTTGTAAATTTTCTTTATTTTCTTTATTTTCTAAAGCAACAATAAGTTCTGAAAAAGCAGAAAGTTTTTCAATATCAATTGTTAAGATTGTTCCAACCAATATATTTTCTGCTATATATGAATTAATTTTGATTGGAGTTATTATAACATCTCTTGATCTAATCCTGACCCTTACAAAGTCATCTAAAATACCTGGTTTTCCCGGAACTATCAAATATTGGCCGTTAATATTGATTGTAGTTAAATTATATAATTTTTTAATGTTTGAAACAAATCCCTCCAAAACCGAACTGGCTTCAAATTTTCCAACTAAATTTTGAAAATGATCTCCTGCTAATATTTTAGAAGTGGGGCCATTTTCAATAAAACGTCCGTTCAATATTAATACAATTTCATCTGAAATTTGTGATATTTCTTCAATAGAGTGTGTTACGTATAAAATAGGTATTTTATATTCACGGTTATATTTTCTAAGAAAATTTATTAATTTCGCTTTATGTTTTATATCTAAAGCAGACATAGGCTCATCTAAAAGAAGATAACTTGGCTGAGATAAAATTGTTCTTGCCAAAGCTACTCTAAGCTTTTCACCACCAGATAAATTTACAGGGTATCTATCCAAAATATTTTGTAAATCTAAAGACTTTATTATTTCTATTTTTGTAATATTATAGTTTTTTATATTCTCTGATTTAATCCTTTTAATAGCAAAATCAAGATTTTGGTTAACCGTTAAATGTTGAAATAAATTAGGATCTTGAAACATTGTTCCAATTGATCTTTTGTATGAAGGAATATTTTTTTGTCCTTGAAGGACAGTTCCATTTAAACTGATAAATATTTCAATATTTTGGATAAACCCTGCAATTGCAGATATAAGAGTGCTTTTCCCTGAACCATTAGGACCAAAAAGAACGGTTATTCCATCTGATTGAAAGTTATGTTCAAAATCTATATTAAAACTGCCTAACTCACCTTTTATTTGTACAAATAAACTCGCCACTATTTAACTCGCATAGAAATATTTTTATTTGAAATATACAAAGTTAATAGAATTATAAAGGATAACAGCAGCATTCCTCCTGCTAGATAATGTGCCTTTCCAAACGATAGTTGTTCTACATGATCGTAGATAGAAATAGCTAAAACTTTTGTTTTTCCATGAATTCCTCCACCAACCATTAATACAATACCAAACTCTCCCATTGTGTGAGCAAATGATAAAATAAAAGATGTTAGTAAACCTCTCCTACATAAAGGTAGAATAATATTAAAGAAAGTATCAAAATGTCCGGCACCTAGAGTATTAGCAGTTTGTATTGTTTTAACACCTACTTTTTCAAAAGATGATTGTAAAGGTTGAACCCAAAATGGAAGAGAATATATTATTGAAGCAAATACCAACCCATAAAATGAAAAAATAAGTTGCTCACCAGTTACTAAAATAAAAAAATTACCAAGCATTGTATCTGGACTAAAAAATACTATTAAATAAAAACCTATAACTGTTGGAGGTAAAACTAAAGGTAGCGTTATAATAGATTCTATAATTGGATTTAATTTTCCTGAACTAAAAGCTAAAAAATAAGCTATAGGAGTTCCAATAAAAGCAAGACAAACACATGTTGTTAATGCTAGTTTTAATGTAAGTATAAGTGCTACTATGTCTGGGTTTAATAAACTAAATACTTCCATTTTTAAAATCTACTTTTAGTACTATTATATTGGTAAAACTTTTGAACTATTATATTAAAGTTAAGTTACACATAGGAGTACAAAATGTCATTTATAAAAACTGATGATAATATTAAATTATTTTATCAATCTACTGGTCAAGGTGATCCAATTATATTTGTTCATGAATTTGCTGGAGATTATAGAAGTTGGGAACCACAGGTAAACTATTTTTCGAGATACAATCAATGTATCACCTATAGTGCTAGAGGCTATCATCCTTCTGATATTCCCAAAGATGAAGCTTCCTACAGCCAAGAAAGAGCCTGGAAAGATATAATAAGTATTATGGATAACCTTGAAATTGATAAAGCTCACATAGTAGGTTTATCAATGGGTGGCTTTGCAAGTTTACATTTTGGTATAAATGCTCCAGAAAGAGCTAAAAGTATAGTTATCGCTGGATGCGGTTACGGAGCCATACCAATTGATAAAACTAATTATAATGAAGAAGCAAATTTCTCTTCAGTTTCATTGGATACAGCACAAAATATTCTAAAAAAAGGTATGGCTAAAGTAGGTGCTGAATATGCATTAGGACCTTCAAGAGTTCAATTTCAAAAAAAAGATCCAAAAGGATGGCAATTATTTAATGACTTATTAATTAGCCATGATTCATTAGGTTCAGCTAATACGCTTTTAGGTGTCCAAAATAAAAGACCTAATCTCTATAAACTTGAAAAAGAAATATCTAATATTAAAACACCTACGTTAATTATAAATGGAGATGAAGATGACATGTGTTTAGAAGTTGGATTGTTTCTTAAAAGAACCATTAAAAATTCTGGATTGCTGATTGTTCCTAAAACCGGTCACACTATTAACTTAGAAGAGCCTAGTTTATTTAACAATCATCTTTCTGATTTTTATATGGCCATAAATTCAAATAGCTGGAATGAAAGAGATAAAAGAGCTGTTATAATAAAAGTATAAAAATAATTAATCTCTAAAATTTTCGAACTGAAGTGGATGAGTTAGATTTAATTCTTTTATCAATTGGATTGCATTTTGTAAGTCATCCCTTTTTTTTCCTGAAACCCTAACTTCGTCCCCTTGAATTGCGGTTTGAGTTTTAGTTTTAGAGGATTTAATTTCTTTTACTATTTTTTGAGCAGTTTCACGATCAACACCTTGTTTTATTAAAACCGTCTGCCTAATTGAATTACCAGTGGCTGCTTCAGGTTTTTCAAATTCTAGCGCACCTGTATCAACTTTCTTTCTTGTTAAATGAGTTATAAGTAGTTCCTCTACTTGTTTTCTTTTAAGTTCATCATCGGCTTTAATTATAATTTTATCTTCTTGTTGCTCAACTTCACATAAACTTCCTTTAAAATCATATCTTGTATTAATTTCTTTTTTTACGCCTTCTAGAGCATTTTGAACTGACGACATATCTATTTTACTTACAATATCAAAGCTAGGCATAATACTTTCCCTTATTTAAAATAATTTAAATATTATAATCTCAATTTAATTAATTCTCAAACATTCTAATTAAAAGTTGATACATCTTATGTTAAATTATAGATTATACAATTGTTGTAACTATATATTATTGTTTTATAAAATGGATATTATTTTAAAATTAATTTTATTAATCCCTATTTTGATAGGATCATTTTTCCTATGGCCAACATTTAATTTCTGGACAATTTTACCTATAATATTTGTTTTTGGGTTAATTGATGTTTCTAGACACAAAACCATGAATTTTAAATTAATTAAAGAGTATTTCATAGGGAAAGGTATTTTAACTTTTATTCTCTCACCATTAAATTTATTCACTGATTTGTTATCACATAGAAACCTTCATACTTTTAAAGTACAAGATCTTCCTCAAAGTCATCAAAATGAAATAAACGAAGTTACTCAACTTTTTGATGAAAATGCTAAACAAATTGCAAAACGTTTTAACGAATCAAAGAATGATAATAGAACTATGTTATTTTATAAGTGGTACGGGTATAACTTAGATGAGACAATTTTAGATTTTAATAAAGAATATAAATACATAAAAACTATAGGTGTTTCATTATTTAGAGAAAAAACCTCTACTTCTAGACACTTTGGACCTCTAAGAGCTACATATAGAATATTATATAATTTTAATAAGGTAAAAAATGAAGGTTCCTATATTGAAGCAGATGGAAGAATTAATAAATGGAAATACAATCCATTATTTATTTTTGACGACACATTAATTCATCAAAGTTTCAATGAAGAAGATGATTTAAGATATTGTGCTTTTATCGATATACTAAGACCTAGTTACTTTGATAATGTGATGAAAAACATACTGGCTTTAGTTGGTTTCTTTTTAAAAAAAACCAGAGGTATTTTTTATAAAAATTGGAAAATGATATAATCTTTATTTATACTTTTATCTTCCTGGGACTAGTATCTGTCTAATAACTTCACCTTTTGCAAGCTTATCAAAACCTTCATTTAAGTCGTCAAACCCAATTTTACCATCTATTAGCTTGTCAACAGGTAATCGGCCCTGTTGAAATAAACTTAAAAATCTTGGCACATCTCTAACTGGGACACAGGATCCCATATAACTTCCTAAAATTGATTTTTCTTGAGCTACTAAATCACTATGATTAAAACTAAATTGAGTATTAATTGGGGATAGACCAGCTGTTACAACAGATCCACCATAACGAATAATTTGATAGGCTGTATTCATAGCAGGTATTACACCTGCTAAATCTATTGCAAAATCAACTCCTCCATTTGTTAAATCTCTTATTTCTTCAATAACATCATTGTTTCTACTATCAAAACAATGTGTAGCTCCTAATTCTTTTGCACGGGAAAATTTTGATGGGTCAATATCAATTGCTATTATTGTTTCTGCTCCTCCAAGTTTAGCTCCCATTATGCCATTTAATCCAACTCCGCCTAAACCAATGATAGCAACTGAATCTCCAGGCCTTATCCTTGCAGTGTTTATAACAGCTCCAACTCCAGTCATAACTGCACAACCAAATAATGCTGCATCTTCAATATTAATAGATTTGTCAATAACAACAACTGACCCTCTATCAACAACTGCATATTCAGACATACATGATACACCTGTATGATGATTTAAGACTTCTCCATTAGCATCAGTAAGTCTGCTTCCACCTGACATTAATTGACCCTTGCCTTTTGTGGCCGCTGCCAATTCACATACTTGAGGACGTCCCTCAAGACAACGTCGACATCTTCCACAAGAAGGAGAAAATTGAAAAGAAACATGATCTCCAATTTTTATATCATTGACAGCATTCCCAAGTTCAACCACTTCACCAGAACCTTCATGTCCAATCACTAGTGGCATCGGCATTACTCTTGAACCATTTATTACGGATAGGTCAGAATGACAAAGACCAGCGCCTTTAACTTGAACTAAAATTTCATTAGCTTGAGGTGGAGATATGTTGATTTCTTCAATAGATAAAGGTTGTGAAACTTTATATGGAGCAGTTGCTTTGTTGGTTCTAATAACTGCAGCTTTACATTTAATTGACATTAACCTTCTCCTAAAATTATTTAATCTTACCTTTTACATATCTAAATCTTTACTGGCTGACCATGAGGTGTTGCTAAATAAGCCTTTGTCCAATTTTCTTTTAATAAAGATAAATTTTGGAGACTACCCATGTTTTTATCAACAATAATTTTTTCTAGAGCATTTAACCAGCAATTAAAATAATTATCATTCCCATCCAAGGATTGTATTTTTAACCTAGCTTGATTTAAAGATTCACCAAAAATTTCTACAAACTCCGTCCATAAGAAATTACCTTGTTCAGATAATTGGACTGTAATGGCAAATAATTGACTATGCCAAGGACTTTGAAAAACTATATCTTCCTGAGAAGTATTTATGAAAGGCAAGCTAAAATTAGATTGATTATTCATAATAACCTCTTAACAAGACTATTAAACATGACATTCTATATATGGCTCCCATAAATCTAAAAAAATACTACTATTTTTATCCTCAGCCATTGCTCCCCATAGCTCTTCACCTTTAAACTCTATAGTATATAAAGGTAAAGGGTTTTCACCATTACCATGTGCATTTTTATCTGGAAATACATGCGTGCCGTGATAAGAATGAATAGTACCTCTTCGTCCCATTGCGTATGATGGCAAACGAGTGTGACCTCCTTTAACATCTTTATTTGGGCTATAGCTTACAGTCTTAATTTTATCACCTATATTAAACTCAGGAGAAATCTTTGTTTCTCTAATAGATGCTCCTCCCCAACCTAAAGTTTTGGCAACATCTTTTGCTAACCATGCCCTTTTATCTAACTCAGATTTAGTTAATGCCTCTAAATTTATTTCTTGTTTTTCAACTAAAGTTGTAAAATGTTTTAAATCTTTAACCGAAATTACATTTCTTTTAACTAAAAGGTTTGTAAGTCCCGCTAACCATTTTTCATAATACGAATAATTCATATAATCTTTAGGCGGCAAACATTCTCTATAATGTCTACTAACATCTAAATTCCATTCTCCTAAAGCACCTGCAGCTAAAGTTATTGCCCATGCTTTTGCGTGCCATTTATGTTTAAAAACAGGTTCATAATTTTCAATTTCATTGTTTTTGTTTCTAGGGACAGGAATTGGTCCATCTCCATAACGTCCTCCCATATCATGTAATCTACTCATTTAATATTCTCGGCTAATCCAGTTCCTATCATTGAATTACGTGTAACTAATTTAGCTAATTCATCTTCATTCATATTTTCAGTTCCTTCTGGACGCATTGGCAATACTAAATATCTAAGCTCCGCAGTTGAATCCCATACTTTTACCTGAATTTCATCATCTACTTTAACCCCAAATTCTGAGAGAACTTTTCTTGGTTCTCTTACAGTTCTAGATCTATATTCATCACTTTTATACCATGTCGGAGGAATGCCTAAAACTGGCCATGGATAACAGCTACATAAGGTGCAAACAATTACATTATGTATTTCTGGTGTATTTTCTACTACAACCATATTTTCACCTTGTCGACCTTGATAACTCAATTCTCTAATAGCAGAAGTAGCATCTTCAAGAAGTCGCTTTTTATAATCACTATCAACCCATGCTTTTGCAACAACCTTAGCTCCATTTTGGGGTCCTATTTTATTCTCATATGTATCTATTAACTCATCAAGCGTTTCAGAATCTATCAACCCTTTACTTAATAACAGTGTTTCGATTGCTTTAACTCTCAACTCTGGATCAGTTGGCAAAAGTGAATGATGATCATCATGACTATGACTATGACTATGACTATGACTATGACTATGACTATGACTATGACTATGAGAATTATCTTTGTCTTTTTTTGTATCCATAATATTGTTCTCACATTGTTTATTTAAATTAATATTAGTATTAAATTTAGTAAAGTATCAATTATTTCATAATATAATTTTTAATTTGGTATTAAAACAATTCTGCCGTTTACCTTTCCTTCTCTTAAGTCAGACATAGCTTGATTTGCAGTTGCCATATCTTGTTTTTTTATAGGTATTAATTTTGTCTTACCTATTTTTATTATATCTACCAATTCCTTCAACTCTCTTAATTCTCCGACATATGAACCTCTTAAAGTAACAGATCTCATAGGAACTAATGGTAAAGAAAGTTTTAATGATCCACCATATAAACCGACCACAATCACTATTCCTCCTTTTTTTACTAAAGATAATCCTAAATCAGTGGTTTCAGGTCTGCCTACAAAATCAATTGCTGCTTTAGCTCCAATTCCAATAACATTTCTAATTTCTTCAATATCGTCTGGAGAAAATGCCTTATCTGCACCAGCTTCTATAGCCTGCTCTCTTTTAGAAGAGTCATTGTCTATAACGAGAACTTTAGCGTTATGTACTGAAGAAGAAAGTAAAATACCATTGATACCTACTCCACCAGCACCGATAATAATAACCCAGTCATTTTGTGAGGTTTTAGGTATTTTTTTTAAGGCACTATATGCCGTCAATCCAGAACACGCATAAGGAGCAGCAACAGCAGGATCCATATCTCCGTATGAAACTAAATAACGACTATCGGGAACTATAATATAATCTGAATATCCACCATCTAATCTAGCACCTAAATATTTTGGAGCCTCACACAAAGTTTCATTTTCTTCTATGCAAGCTTCACAATTACCACAACCTATCCACGGAAATATAATCCCGCTATCACCAATATTTACATTTCCAGCATCTGATCCAATGGCAACTACAGTGCCAGTGATTTCATGACCAGGTGTAAAGGGTAATTTAGTTCCTCTATCAGCTAAAGTTATTCTATTACCTTCTCCAAGATCAAAATAACCATCTGCCAAATGCAAATCACTATGGCAGACCCCACATGCTGAAATTTTAACAAGGATTTCTTTGCCAACTGGTTTAGGATTGTCATACTCTCTTAACTCTAATTGCTTTCCAAAATCTACTACTTGATAACTTTTCATTTAAAAATACTCCATATATACATTTATTTAAACTAGCTTCTTTTCGAAGTTTCATACTTACTAGAAATTTCATAATATTCATCAAAGCCGACCTTTTTCCTTAAATCACTAAAATCTAATAACAAATCAGATCTATCCTCGTCCTTAAAAAGAAGATCTAAGGACTTTACCATAGCTTTCATTGCTGAACTCATAACCGTAAGAGGATAAATGGCTAATTTATACCCTATATCTTCTAATTCTTTCATTGATAAATTAGGAGTTATTCCTCCTTCAACAATATTAGCAACTTTATGTCCTGGGACTTCGTTACAAATAGTTATCATTTCTTTTTTATTCTTAGGTGCCTCAACAAATAAAATATCCGCACCTAACTCATAAAACTTTTGAGCTCTTGCTATTGCTTCTTTTAATCCATGGGTATGGTTAGCATCTGTCCTAGCCATGATTAAAATATCATAACCTTCATTTCTCATATCATTGGCAGCGCGGATTCGATCATACGCTTCTTCTTTATCAACAACATCTTTACCAGGAGTATGACCACATCTCTTGGGAGCTAATTGATCCTCTATTAAAATGCCAGCACAACCAGCCTTAGAACATTCTTTTAATGTTCTTCGAACATTCATAGCATTTCCGTAGCCCGTATCACCATCAACAATCATGGGAATATCAATAGCATTACATATATTATTAGCTTGATCAAAAACCTCTGAAAATGTCATTAAGCCAAGATCAGGAGAGCCTATTCTTGAGGCTGAAGCAGCAAATCCAGACATAAAAGTAACATCAAAATTAGCTTGTTCAATTAATTTAGCTGATAATGCATCAAAACATGATGGAATAGGAATAAATAATTTTTCTTTTAAAACTGTTCTTAATTTTTCAGCTGGGTTTTGCTTTAATTCTATTTTTCTATTAGATATCATAATATAATCCCTATATATTTCATTATCTTTATATGATCCCTTAAAGTTTAAAAGGAATGTAAAGAGCTAAATCTGGCCATATATACATTATAAAAACTGTAAATAGCATCATAAGTAAAAAGGGCGTTACCCCTTTAGCCACTTCACCTAATTGTGTCCTAGCAACTGATTGAATTACGTATAGATTCAGGCCTACCGGAGGTGTGATTAAAGCACATTCAACCATAATAACCATAAAAATACCAAACCAAATAGGATCAACACCCATATACATAGCGGCAGGTAACAAAACAGGGACCATTATTAAGACCATAGACAATGTTTCAAAAACTAACCCCATTGCCATTAAAATTAAACAAACTGTAATCATAAACATTTCTTTGCTATGAATGGTTGCTTCAATAAACATTGAAATATCCTGAGGTATTCTATAAAGGGTAATAGCTTTCCCAAAAATCTTTGCTCCAGCAATAATTACTAAAATAGCAGCTGTTGTGACCATTGATTCGAACAGGGCTTTTTTAAAGTCACTAAAAGATAAAGATCGTAATAATACAGTAGTTAAAAAAAGTGCTAAAGAGAAACCAACTGCCGCCGCTTCAGTAGGAGTAAAAACGCCAGTATAAATTCCTCCTAATATTAGGGTAGCTAAACCAATTGTTGGAGCTACTTTTACTGTAGCCTTTTTTCTCTCTTCCCAAGTAGCTGCGGGAACAGACTCGAATCCACCAAAAAATTTTGAATAAATAATTGAATAAATTATGAACAAAGCTATTAAAAATATTCCAGGACCAATACCTGCTAAAAACAAAGAAATCACTGATTCTTCGGTTACAAATCCATAAACTATCATTGGTAAACTTGGAGGTATCAATATACCTAATGTTCCACCAGCGGCTAAAAGTCCATAAACAAAGTTTTTATTATAACCTCTATTGATCATCTCAGGAATGGCCACCACACCTATGGTTGCGGCTGTAGCAACTGAAACGCCTGATATAGCAGCAAATATACCACATGAAACTATTGTTGCCACAGCAAGTCCGCCAGGCCAATGACCCACCCAAGCTTGTGCAGCTCCAAATAAATCTTTACCACATCCACCTCTTAATAAAATATTACTCATTAATAAAAATAGAGGAACTGCTAGAAGAATAAATCCGTCTAATGTTGATAATATAGCTTGAGGGGCCATTAATGGAGAAAACCCACCAATAATAAGCATACCTAAACCTAGAACTCCTAGGGAATAAGCGACAGGCAATCCTGCCAATAAAAGTGCAAACATAACTCCTAAAACCATTATTACGGTCATTTGCCTAACCTTAAAAAAACATTCATTAATGTTCGCCTTTAGGTGGAGTAATGCCTGAAATCATTTTTTTTAACTCTATCAAAGCTTGAAAAATTAACATCAAAAAGCATAAAGGTACCGGGAGCTCGGCTACCCATGAAGGCATATCTAATAAACTTCCAGTAGTTCTCCCTTTTTCAAAGGATTCGTAAAAAATTTCAAAACCATAAATTGTTACATATAATGAAAAAACAATAAGTATTATCATCATAACAATCCCAATACGCCTCTGATTAAGATCACTTAATTTATGGATGATTGCATTTATTTGGATATGTCTTCTGAATTGCAATGCCCATGGCATCGCTAATAATGTTCCGTAAATTAAACATAGCTGACTTAATTCAGATGCCCAGCTAGTTGGAGCAATAAATAAATATCTTGCGCCAACTTCATACGTCAACATTACACCTGATGCTCCATATAATAAGGCAGCCAACCAAGCAGATTTTAATGTTAATTGCTCATATAGTTTCATTTGAAATACCTAGACAAAAGGAGACAATTTTAATAATTGTCTCCTAATAATAGATTAAAGCTTCGAAGCGGCATCTAGAAGTTGTGCCCCTAACTTACCTGCATCTTTCTTAAATGCTTCATAAACAGGCTTTGATGCTTTTTTAAAAGCTTCAATATCTGAAGAGCTAGGAGTAACTATTTTCATTCCTTTAGATTCTGCTAAAGCATATGCATCAGCCTCTATTTTAGAAACTTTATCTCTTACATCCTTTTCAGCCATCATTGCAGAATCAGTGATTATTTTTTTATGATTATTTGATAAAGAATTAAACCACTTGGTATTAGCAACCACTATAAACTCAATATCGCCATGATTCGTTTTTGTAATTGTATCCATAACTTCAAAAAGTTTTCTTGACTTAACTCCTGAAACCCCTGTCATGCCAACATCTACAGTTCCTCTTTGATATGCTAAATATTGCTCTGAACCAGAAATTAAAGTTGGAGCACCTCCTGCTGCTTTAACAAAAGCACCTAACGTCTTACCAAAAACTCTTACTTTTTTTCCCTTCATATCAGAAGGGTTCCTGATAGGGCTCCCTTTAGATAACATTACTGCGCTACCATAAGCTTGCCACCATAAGACAGTAGATCCAGTTCCTTCTATTGCTTTATCAATAGGACCTCTAACTGAAGAACCTTTAGCAACAGCTTTTCTAACTTTTTCTTCACTGTTTAATAGGAATGGCTGATAAAAAATATCAACTGCAGGAATGTCACCAACATATCTTGTTAATGATGCTACTCCAGCTTCAATTGAACCTGAACCAACCGCTGCAGGAACTTCTTTATCCTTATATAGCTGAGCTGAATCATAAATTTGCACTTCAATTTCACCGTTAGATTTTGCTTCAACATCATTTTTAAAAAGAAGTAAATTCTGACCTAAATGACTTTTCATAGGCAACTGTATAGATATTTTCATTGTTACATCTGCAGCAAAACTAATAGTACTAAAACAAAATCCTGCAATAACTATAGACAATAATTTTATTAATTTATTCATGATACCTCCCAATATCTAATTGATTTAAAAGATTTTTATCCTTAATTTTGATTGAAACCTATTTGACAAATACTTTCAGTGTCAATTTTAAATTCTGAATACAAGTCATTTATAGTACCTGTTTGGCCAAACTGGTCAACCCCTAAAGGAACTATTTTATGACCATAAATTCCTCCTATCCAAGCTAAAGTCAAAGGGTGACCATCTAATATAGTTATAACTTTAGCGCTTTGAGGAACCTTTTTTAATAAGTGTTCTAAATGACTTTTTTCAATATCATTATTATAAGATAAACTTTTTTGTTTCCATTCATGAAACAAACAATCTGAACTTGTTATAGCTAATACACCTATATCCTTATATTTATCTCCTAAAAAGCCCGCTGATTGAATTACATCATGAGCTACTACACCTTGAAAAACTAAAATTATTTCAGGGTTCGGCCCAGGTTCTTTTAACCAATAAGCACCTTTAATAATATTATTCTGTAATTCCTTGTTAATAGTTCTAACAGGTTGATCTATTACTCTTGTGCTTAGTCGTAAATATATAGATCCACCATCATCATTTTGCATATAATTAAATCCATAATGCATTATGACTGCAAGCTCATCAGCAAAAGCAGGTTCAAAACTTAATAACCCTGGCTGACTAATTCCAATTAAAGGCGTTCCTATTGATTGGTGAGCGCCTCCCTCTGGTGCTAATGAGATTCCTGAAGGTGTTCCAACAATCATAAATCTAGCATCTTGATAACAAGCATAGTTCATAGCATCTAATCCCCTAGCTATAAAAGGATCGTATACAGTTCCAATTGGGAATAATCTTTCTCCAAATAATTCATGAGATAATCCTGCTGCTCCAAGTAATAAAAATAAATTCATTTCCGCAATGCCAAGCTCTATATGTTGACCATTTGGCGAGAAAATCCATTTCTGTGCTGATGGAATTTTTCTATCTCTAAATGTATCTGAACTATCATCTCTGCTAAACAATCCAGTTCTATTAACCCATGAACCTAGATTTGTTGAGACAGAAACATCAGGAGAAGTTGTTATGATTCTATTGCTAAACTCAGAATTATTTTTTGCATATTGATCTAAAATTTTTCCAAATGCATTCTGGGTTGAGGTTTTAATTTCTTTTATAGAGACAATTTCATCTATGGTTATGTTTTTACTTTTGAAATTTCTGTGTTTAGCTGCTTGAAAAGGTAGATTCTTTAAACGCAAATCTAATTCTATATTTTCTTTTTCATCAGCAAAGCTGTTCCATTCGCTTCCAGCAGTGATTTTAAGCTTAGATTTAAATGTTTCCATTTGCAATTTAGTCATTAAACCTGAATGATTATCTTTATGGCCAGCTAAAGGCGTTCCCCACCCTTTAATTGTATAAGCTATAAAAGCTGTAGGCTTATCATCTTTTATACTTCCAAACGCCTCAGATAATGTTGCGACGCAATGTCCTCCTAAATTAGCCATTAGATCTAACATTTCATCATCTGATCTTTTATTAATTAAACTAGCAACTATGCCCTGATCACCTATATCATCAAGCAATCTATCTTTGAATGACGCTCCTCCTTCAAACATAAGAGCGGAATAAAGTTGATTAGGACAATCATCAATCCATTGTTTTAATTTTTCTCCTCCTGGTTCTTTGAAAGCCTCTTGTTGTAATTTTCCATATTTTAATACAACTAAGTTCCAACCAAAAGCTCCAAAAACAGCACTTATTCGATCAGACAAACCTTCATGAACAACACCATCAAGTGATTGTCTATTATAATCTATGATCCACCAAACATTTCTTAAATTATGCTTCCAACCTTCTTGAAGGCATTCATAAACATTACCTTCATCTAATTCTGCATCACCTACTAATGCTATCATTCGTCCTTGAGGTATGTTTTTTGTAAATTCTTTTTGTGAAATATAATCTTGAATTAATGACATAAAGCTTGTCATGGCAACACCTAGGCCAACTGAACCAGTTGAAATATCAACATCATCAATATCTTTAGTTCTAGAAGGATAAGATTGAGCTCCTCCAAAGCCTCTGAAGTTTTGAATTTTTTCCTTTGTTTGCAAGCCTGCCAAATATTGAATTGCATGGAATACTGGACTTGCGTGAGGCTTAACAGCGACGCGGTCTTCAGGCTTTAAAATATCAAAATATAAAGCGGTCATTATTGATACAATAGAAGCAGAACTAGCTTGATGACCTCCAACTTTTAATCCATCAATATTTTCTCTAATATGATTAGCATTAT
>CAJJBL010000115.1 GCA_905182395.1 alpha proteobacterium SCGC AAA536-G10
TTAATATCTTTAACGGATCTTGCAATAGGACCTGGTGTGTCCAAGGTGGGAGATAATGGAAAAATGCCATCTGTAGGCCATTTATTCTTTGTTGTTTTTAGTCCTACAATTCCATTAAGTGAAGCTGGGATTCTAACTGAACCTCCCGTATCTGTCCCAATAGCAAAAGCAGCTAAGCCTGACGCTACAGCTACAGCTGAACCACTACTTGATCCTCCAGGCATTCTATGAGAAAGGTTATCCCATGGATTTTGAGGAGTACCTTTGTTCTTATTAAGGCCAGTGGCTCCAAGCGCAAATTCAACTGTATGAGTTTTTCCTAATATTACACAACCTAATGCTTTTAATCTTTTAACTAATGTTCCCTCAGGCCCAGTGAGGTCGTCAGTTTGTATGTCTGATCCGTTTGTAGTAGGCATTCCATTTACAGAGCAAATATCTTTGATTGCTATAGGAATTCCCATTAAAGGACCTAAATCAACACCATTTATAAAAAGTTTATCTATTGCATCTGCCCAAATTAAAGCGTTTGCTTTATTAATATGTATATATGCATGTAGCCTCGGGTTTAATATTTCTATTCGTTCAAAATAAATTGAAGTTAATTCTTTACATGAAATTAAATTCTTTCTTAATTTTATACCTAACTGTTTAATACTAATGCCTTCTAGGGGATCATTTGGTAATTTGTTAATTGAAGTTTTCATCTTTTACCTCCAGGTTTTAATTTTTGAATTGTTCTTTCATAGATCCAAAAATACCTTTTAATCTTGGGGAAGAAGAGCAGTCAGCTTCCAAAGTCATTTTTGGAGAAACAGGAACATGAATTCCATCATAACGAACAGCGGAATATTTAGGATCGGTTTGTAATTGAATTTTTCGATCAGATCTTAATTTTAATCTTGCAATCCCTTTATTAAAAGGAACTATTATATCTGTTCCTGGAACTGTAACTACAAAGCTGTCATCTTGAACGGGACATTTATTATCTAAAGAAACTATTATTGAAATAATTTCAACTGGCTTGAAAGCTTGACGAATATTTGGCATTCCATACCATAGAATTAATCCAATAATAGAGACGCCAGTAATTAAAATTATACTTTTAATAAAAAAACGCATTGATACCTTAAAATAAACATATTAAATCTAAATTTTATGTTTTAGTAATTTAAACTAAAAAACTATGTTTTGAAAAGTTATTATTATTATAAATATTTAAGTATATATAATAGGATCAATGATGAGAGATGAATTTGATAGAATAAAAAGGTTACCTCCTTATGTTTTTGCTGAGGTAAACAAACTAAAAGCTGAATTAAGAGCCAAAGGCAAAGATATTATTGATTTTGGAATGGGTAATCCTGATATGCCTACCCCAAAGCATATAAGAGAAAAGTTAAAGGAAGCTGTTGAAAAACCTGGAACGGGAAGATATTCTACTAGTAGAGGAATAACTGGTTTAAGAAAGGCTCAGGCTTCTTATTACAAAAGAAGGTTTAATGTTGATTTAGATCCTGAGAATGAAGTTGTAGTTACTTTAGGTTCAAAGGAAGGTCTTGCAAATCTTGCTCAAGCAATAACCTCACCAGGAGATATCATTTTATCTCCAAACCCTTCTTATCCAATACACCCATACGGTTTTATAATAGCTGGAGCCTCTTTACGTCATTTGCCTGCAATGGATGAAGGTGTTTTTAATCCTAATTTATATTTAGAGAGATTAGATAGGTCTATAAGAGAGAGTGTTCCTGCTCCAGTTGCTCTAATCGTTTCTTTTCCTTCTAATCCTACAGCTCAAGTGGCTTCAATTGATTTTTATGAAGAAGTAGTTAAAATAGCTCTTAAATATGGAACGTATATTTTATCAGATTTAGCTTATGCAGAAATTTATTATGATGGAAATGTTCCTCCTTCAATCTTACAGGTTCCAAGAGCTAAAGAAGTTGCAGTAGAGTTTACGTCTATGTCTAAAACCTATGCAATGGCTGGATGGAGAATTGGATTTGCTGTTGGTAACAAAAAGTTAATTAGTGCATTAACACGTATTAAATCTTACTTGGATTATGGAGCTTTCACGCCAGTTCAAGTTGCTGCTGTCACTGCATTAAATGGACCTCAAAACTGTGTTGATGAAATTAGAAATATTTATCAAAAAAGAAGAGATATTTTGATTTCATCTATGTCTAGGGCAGGATGGAATATACCCAGCCCTCCTGCTAGTATGTTTGCTTGGGCTCCATTGCCTGAAAAATTTAAAAAGGAAGGCTCTTTAGCTTTTGCTAAAGAGTTAATGCTTAAAGCTGATGTTGCTGTAGCTCCAGGGGTTGCCTTTGGTGAGCATGGAGAGGGTTTTGTCAGAGTTGGGTTAGTTGAAAAT
>CAJJBL010000116.1 GCA_905182395.1 alpha proteobacterium SCGC AAA536-G10
CGTCACCTAATAAGATTATTCTATTTGCAGTAGGATTCAAAATTAAATTTAAATTCAAAGGCCATTGAGATAATTTATAATTTTTATTCTCGACTTGTTCAAGAGGACTGAATGTTAAATTTAAATCTATAAAAAAATTATTTAATTCATTGCAAATAAATTTTTCAGGATTGGAAGATGATAAAATTTTTTTTGCCTTATTTTTATTAACACTTAATACAAAATTGACAATATCTTTTTGACCATGGGGGAGGAGACCAATTGGTCCAAGTTTTAAAAAAACTTGTCTAGCAATAAAATTATGTCTCTTAGATTGTCTAAAAAATCCAGAAATAGCTATATGATTTGTATTTTTTGAAATAGTATTTATGGATGATAGCTTTCTTAAATTAGAATTATTTCCATCAGCAGATAAAACTAGATTTGTTCTTAAACACGTTTTGTTTTTAAGGTATAAATGTCTTTCAAAGTCATCATACTTTGTATTAGTTACCAAACTGTCATAAGTTATTATATTTTTTAACTGATTATTTAATAAATTTAAAATTTTATCATTTTGAATTATAGCTCCCATTATACCATCTTGAGATGGTTTCCAAATTAAAGGAGAAACAGTATTTTGACCAAATACATGAATTTCTTTGACTAAAGTAATGTTTTTTTCTGAAATATTTTGAAGAACATTTAATTCTTTTAATAATTTAAGGTTTTTAGAATTATAAAAACTTGTTCTTGAATCAGTATTTATATTGTTTTTTGGTTTAATCCAGGCTAAATCATGAATATTAAATAAATTTGATTTTTTTAACAAAAGCATCATAAAAGCCCCTGTTAAACCACCTCCAATAACACTAATTTTATGAAAATAATCATTTGGAACGATTTGCTTTTCAATAGCTGTTTTCATATAATTAAACTTTCAAGATTTATAATGTTTAAGTTTTTAGCAATAAATAGTAATATTAAAATTAAAATGAATATTTAAAATTATTTAATGAGGTCAAATGGTGAACCCAGATTATAATATATTAAAAGATTGGATGTTTGGTAAGTTAAATTTTCTTTTAAAAGATATAAAGCCCAACTCAGATTATAATATTTTAAAAATGTCTTTAGGTGAACCTTCTTTGAAAATTCCTACATTTGTTAATGAGGAGTTAAAGAATAATGCTGATGGCTGGGGAAAGTATCCTCCTAGTACAGCTATACCAAGACTTGGAAACAGTATATTAAAATATATAGAGAGGCGTTACCCAGGTGCTCAAAATCTTGTAAATATAGATAAGCATATTGTGCCTGTACCTGGCACTCGTGAACCTTTGCATTTAGTTGGATTGTTAGCTAAAAATCTTAAAAAAGGTAAGACAAAAGCCTTGGTAACAAATCCATTTTATCATGCTTGGAGAGCTGGAAGCATTTCCAGCGGCTCAGATGTTTATTGGTTAAATGCCTCTGAAGATAATAATTATCTTCCAAATATAAGACAGATACCTCCAGAAATACTGGATTCTTCAATAATTATGTATATTTGTTCACCGTCTAATCCGCATGGAAGTATTGCAAGCTTAGAGTATTTAAAAAATGCAATATTATTAGCTAGAAAATATAATTTTATATTAGCAATTGATGAATGTTATAGCGATATTTATAGACTTAACAAACCTAAACCATCTGGGGGACTTGATGCAGCCTTATCCTTAGGTGGAGACTTAAGTAATATAATTATCTTTAACTCTTTATCTAAAAGAAGTAATGCAAGTGGAATGAGAGCAGGTTTCATAGTAGGAGACGAAAAA
>CAJJBL010000117.1 GCA_905182395.1 alpha proteobacterium SCGC AAA536-G10
TTTTAATTAAACCAGATAATTTTTGAACCCATAAAAGTAGTTTTTCACCGTTTTTAAAATAATTGTTTTTAAAACCCAACACTATTCCATTAGGACCAGCATCAATCAAATCAATTTTTTGTGATAAACATTTGTTTTTAATCATTAAAGTCATTAATAAATTATTGACTTCTTCAGGAGGAGCTCCAAACCTATCATAAAGCTCTTCAGAAAAAATATTAATATCGTCAGAAGTCTTTAAATCTCCGGCTTTTCTATACAAGGACATTCTTGTAGACAAGTCAAAAACATAATTTTCAGGAATTAGAACTGGTATTCCTAAAGAAATAGAAGGCGTCCATACATCATCAACAATTTTGTCACCATTTTTATATGAAGATACTGCCTCTTTAAGCATGTCTTGATATAACTCAACCCCTACTTCTTTAATTTGACCAGATTGCTCGTCACCTAAAAGATTTCCTGAGCCTCTTATATCCATATCATAACTGGCAAGCGAAAATCCTGCCCCTAAATTATCTAAAGTTTTAATAACATCTAATCTTTGTTGTGATTTTTTTAATAAAATTTTTCCAGGCTCTATAGTAAAATAAGCATAAGCCCTATTTTTACTTCTACCTACCCTACCCCTTAATTGATATAATTGGGAAAGACCAAACATATCAGATTTATAAATAATCATTGTATTAGCATTTGGAATATCTATTCCAGACTCAATAATATTTGTAGATATTAAAATATCTGATTTTCCATCAGAAAAAGTATTTATAGTCTGATCAAGTTCATCTACTTTCATTTGACCATGTGCTACAGAAATAGTTAAATCTGGTACCATATTACTAATTTTATCATAAAGATTATCCATGTCCTTAATTCTTGGGCAAACTATAAACGTTTGACCACCTCTCACTTTTTCTCTTTTAAGAGCATCAATTAAAACAACATTATCCCAAGCAAGTACAAAAGTTCTTACTGCAAGTCTGTTTGTAGGAGGAGTAGCAATTAAACTTAAGTTTTTTAAACCTGACAAGGATAATTGTAATGTTCTTGGTATTGGAGTTGCAGTAAGAGTTAAAACATGAATGTTTCCTTGTAACTCTTTTATTTTCTCTTTTTGACCTACTCCAAAATGTTGTTCTTCATCTATAATTAATAATCCTAAATTATTATAACTCATATCATTAGAAAGCAATGCATGTGTACCAACAACTATATTTACATCTCCAGACTTTAGTCCATCTTTAATTAAAATACGGTCTTTATTATTTGTCATGCGTGACAAACCAGCAACTTTGATATTAGAGCTTTTAAATCTATTAGAAAAACTTTTTAAATGTTGTTTAACTAGAATAGTAGTCGGAGCAATAAGAGCCACCTGATAACCAGAATTAGCAACAATAAAAGAAGCTCTTAACGCAACTTCTGTTTTACCAAAACCAACATCACCACAAATCAATCTATCCATTAACTTACCTGTTTCAAGGTCTGAGATAATATCATTTATTGCTGTCTCTTGATCTTCAGTTAGCTCAAAAGGAAATTCCTTAGAAAAAGTATCATAGTTATTTGGTAAAAATAATTTTTCAGTTAAAATCATTTCTCTCTGAGCTGCAACTCTAATAAGTTTTTCAGCCATATCTTTAATTTTTTTCTTTACATTAGCCTTCCTAGCTAGCCAATTACTTGAACCTAATTTATCAAGATCTCTTATAAAATCAGAATTACCAACTCTGCTTAATAAATTCATATTTTCTACAGGTAGGAATAGTTTATCACCACCACTATATATTAATCTTAGGCAATCATGATCAACCCCTGATGTAGTTATTTTTTCTAAACCATCATATTTGCCAACACCATGATCTATATGAGCAACTAAATCTCCAAAGTCTATACTCGATACATCTTTTAAAAAGTTTTCTGTATTTCTTCTCCAAGATTTCTTTTTTTTAAAAGACGATCCAAAAATATCTCTTTCTGAAATTACATAAAATGCACCAATTTGAAAACTTTCAAAAGAAGGAGAACATGAGAAATTAAAAGTATTCAAACATTCATCAAATAAAATATTCTGTATCTTTATCGTTTCATAATTTATATTGTTTTTTAACAATGTTTCTTCAAAAAAATTAATTATATTAGATAATCTGGATTTATCTTCAGTTATTATAATTATATTTTTTCCATTTTTATATTCTGTAATACAAAATTTTAAAAATTCAGAAATTTTATTATTATTTTCTGTAACAATATATTTTGGAATATATAAAGGCTTTGAATTAAAATCATATACATTACTTAATGAAGATTTAGTTTGATTAAAGTCATGAAGATATTTTTTTTTAAAAGGCTTTAATATAGAATTTAAATTATCTTCATTGATATATAAATCATCTATTTCTATAATAACATTTTCAAATTTTTCTATTTTTCTAGTTTCATAAAAATCACTAATTTCATTAAATCTTTTAACAATTTTGCTAGAAAAATTTTTTGCAAATAAAAATAATGGAAAATGATCTTTTGGTAAAAAATCAAAAACAGAGTTTAATTTAGTATCGTGAAAAAGAGGTAAAAAATGTTCAATTCCCTCAAATTTTACTGCAGAAGAAATTTTTTCATATATTGTATTTGTTACACTACTTGATCCAAAAAATTTTCTAAATTGTTTCCTAAAATTTTCAATGTTTTTTTCAGTTAATAGATACTCATTTGGAGGATAGATATTAACGATTTCACAAAGATC
>CAJJBL010000118.1 GCA_905182395.1 alpha proteobacterium SCGC AAA536-G10
ATCTATATTTGAAATGAAAAATAAATTGTCAGAAATTAAATTAAATCTATGTGAAGCCTATTTCTCAATCATAAAAAAAACATTTAAGACTGAAATAAATATTTATGAATTATGTAAATTAAGTAAGATTTCTATAGAAGACGCTGAATCGATTCTTCCAAAATTTCAAAGGGATTATAATGTTTTTTTTCTAAAAATACTTTTAGCAAAATTAGATCAAGAAACTTTAAATGAATTAAAGGAAGAAATATCATATGATACTGTTTCTAGTATATATGAAAAAATACTTGAAGGTATAATTTTAAGATTTGAGAAATATTTATTGTATCAGCCAGCATTCAAAATATTAAGTGAAGGGTTTGATTTAAGAGCCAAATTTTTTTGTGATTTATTTAAGAACAATCAATCTTTTATGTTTGACTTGTTAAACATAGTTGAAGGAAGTGAAAATAATTGTAAATTATTATTAAAATCAGTTGCTTTGAATTTAGTTTACTCGAGAACGGTTGATGTTTTTTTAAAAGAAGAAAACTCTAATTTAGATACTACTATTAGGTATTTGGATCAATATCTTCATGAAATTGAAGATTTAGGCTACATGTTTGGTATTATAAAAAAATAGAATTAGAAAACTATAATGGTAATAAAAAACGCACTCTTAGGCCTCCGAGAGGACTATCTTCAAGAATAAGCTCTCCGCCATGAGAAAGAGCAGCATTTTTTGCAATTGATAAACCTAAGCCGGTGCCTCCTGTTTTAATATTTCGAGAATTTTCTAATCTTGTAAAAGGAAGAACAACTTCTTCTCTCTTATCTCTTGGAATACCAGGGCCATTATCATCAATAATTATCTCACTATGATCGTCAAAAATTTGTATTTGAACATTGGTTTTTCCTGCATATCGTATTGAATTGGTTAATAAATTAATAAGTGCTCTTCTTATTGATTGAACTTGAATTGGAAAGACAGGAAGTCTTTCTGGAGGTGAGGCTATAAATATATAGTTGCCATCTGGATCTGAGGATTTTGCTGCTTGTTGTAATAATTTAAATAAGCTTGCATCAACCATTTCTTCTTCTCTATCATTACGAGTAAATTCTAAATATCCATCAATCATATTCTCTAATTCTAATAATTCATTTTCAAAATCTGTTTTTATATCTTGATTAGTATCTAACATTTCTAATTGTAAGCGCATTCTAGTAAGAGGCGTTTTAAGATCATGACTTACTCCAGCTAATAGCGAAGTTCTCTCTGAAATTTGTTTATTTATTCTATGTCTCATAGCTTGAAAGGCTCTTCCTGCTAGTCTAATTTCTGTTGCTCCTTCGATATTATAATTACTTACTTCACGTCCAAACCCAATCTGTCTAGCAGCATTAGCTAACCTAATTATTGGTCTAACTTGCCTTCTTAAAAAAAGAATTGCTATTGAAAAAAGAATAATCGATGATCCTATAGACCATATTATAAATGTAATTCCAGTTGGGACAAATAGTCTCTTATTATCAATATTCATCCTGACTATTCCATTAGCAAGTTGAATATCAACATAAAATTGTGATGAATTTTCTATTGTTGATAGATAAAAAGGTTCTTTTATTCTTGTTTGTAATGCGGCACGAAAATTTTTAAACCTTAAATCAAATGATTGATTAGGTTTTAATATACCTTTATCAAGCCAATAAAAAATTATATCAAAATATTGCCTTGCTCTACTTGCAGATAAAGCTCTTTGATCGTTAGATGGAGTGTTTCCCAATTCATCAATCAATAAACCTAGATCTTCTGCTAAGCTTTTAGACATATGTCTTGAAACCCAATCCCAATGTCTTTCATAAAAAATTGAAACAGAAATAATTTGAACTAGTATTATAGGGACAAGAATAATAGCTAACATTCTGCCAAACAGACTTTTAGGTGTTACGTTCCTTAATCTCATAAGTTATTCTTTAATTTCAATTAATCACCTTTATCTTCATGAGTTTTTAGCATCCATCCAACTCCCCTTACAGTTTGCAAATATATAGGATATCTTTGATCTTCTTCTATTTTACGTCGTATTCTTACAACTGATACGTCAATAGAACGAGTTTCTATATTACCTCCAAGTAGATTGTTAATATTATCTCTAGATAAAGCTTTATTAGATGCCTTAGCAAAACAGTTTAGTAATTTTTGTTCTGATGTGGTCAAGTGAACTGATTTACCGTTTTTATATAGGTTTAAGTTATTATAATTAAATAAAAATGGGCCAAATTTAATTTGATCATTATAATTATTTTTTTTTATTGAAGAAATGAATCTCTTTAAAATATTCTGTATTCTGATTAACAACTCTCTGGGTTCAAAAGGTTTAGTCATATAATCGTCAGCGCCAATTTCAAGGCCATCAAGTCTATTTTCAGGAGATGACATCGCTGTAAGCATTAATGTAGGTATATTATTTTTTATTCTAATTTCTTTTAAAAAATCTAGTCCATTTTGTCCGGGCATCATTACATCTATTACTAATAAGTCAAAAATAATACTTTCCATTATTATTTTTGCTTGATTGGCATCTTCTGCGTCTGAAACTCTAAAACCATTGTTTTCTAAAAATTTTCTAAGTAAGGTTCTTAATCTTTGATCATCATCAATGACTAAAATATGAAAATCGATATTTTTATTATCTTGATTACTCATTTTTATCACCAATTTTAAATATTATACAAATCATTATATAAAAAATTTATATTAACAAGTTAGACGCAATTTAAAATTATTTAATTTTTTAATTCTAAAATATTTTTTTTAAAAATTTGTTTCTTTTCTAATAATGTGGATTATATTGCTTAATATATAAAACAAGAATTGTGGAGGAAAAGTGTTTGGTTAATATGTCTTTTGATAACAGAGAAGGTTACATATGGTATAATGGTAATATTGTTGATTGGAAAGCAGCTAATATTCATGTGCTTAATCACGGCTTACATTATGCAAGTTGTGTTTTTGAAGGGGAAAGAGCATATAAAGGTAAAATTTTTGCAAGTGAAGAGCACACAGACAGATTGTTTAACTCAGCTCTAACCTTAGATATGGATATTCCATTTACAAAAAAGGAAATTCTAGAAGCTAAAGATAAATTATTGATAGAAAATTCATTACAAGATGCATACGTAAGGCCTGTCGTCTGGAGAGGTAGTGAAATGATGGCTGTTTCAGCTCAGACTACAAAAATTAATGTAGCTATTGCCGTATGGGAATGGCCAAGTTATTTTGATCCTGAACAAAAAATGCAAGGCATTAAACTTGATATTGCTAAATGGAAGCGTCCAAGTCCTGATTGTGGCCCTGTTCACGCAAAAGCATCAGGATTATATATGATATGCACACTTTCTAAGCATGAAGCAGAGTCTAAGGGATATAGCGATGCTCTTATGTTAGATTATAGAGGCCAAATTGCAGAAGCAACTGGTGCGAACATATTTTTCAAAATGTCAGATGGAAAACTTCATACACCTTTACCTGATTGTTTTTTAGACGGTATAACAAGAAGGACAGTTATTAAAATTGCTAAAAATCTTGGGATTGAAACTATTGAAAGAAAAATAATGCCTGAGGAAATGGAAAATGCCGAGGAATGTTTTTTAACTGGAACTGCTGCTGAAGTTACTCCGGTTCAAGAAATAGGTAATTATAAATTTACACCTGGAAATGTATGTTTGCATTTGACTGAGGCTTATTCAAAATTAGTAAATAGAAAATAATATTACTTAATTTCAGTCCATTTTTTAATGGCATCATTATCAGATGCATTAAATTTTACCCATTTTTTTTCTTTCGAACTTTCTTCTATTTTCCAAAAAGGAGCTTTAGTTTTTAACCAATCCATAATGTAATTACATGCATTAAAAGCATTCTGCCTATGCTTTGATGCAACACCAACAAAAACAATTTGATCTGATGAGAATAGTTTACCAATTCTATGAATTACTGTTACTGCAGAAATTTTCCATCTTTTTGATGCGTCATATATAATAGTTTCTATTTCTGTTTCGGTCATTCCTGGATAGTGTTCAAGTGTCATAGAGTAAATTTTTTCATTAGTTTTATCGTCAAGACCTCTAACAATACCAATGAAATTTACAATTGCTCCTGGTTGATTAATATTAAGTTGTTTTGTTTCTTTAGAAACATCAAAATCATTTTTTTGAATTTTAATTTTAATTAAAACAGATTCTATTTTTTTCATTTAACCCCCAGTTACAGGAGGAAAAAAGGCTATTTCATCTTTATTATTAATTTTTGTACTAGTAGATGAATATGATTTATTCACAGCAATTTTTATAAGATCTCTTTTTAAAAAAGCTATTTTATATACATCATTTTCAGAAATTAAATAATTTATTAGGTCATCTATCGTAATAACACTTTCAGGCAAGTTAATTTCTTCTTCAGATTTTCCAACATGTTCTCTTATCCAAGAAAAATATTTTATTATCATAATCCATCCTTAATTATTTTGCTCTTTAAAACATGATTTTGCTTTTAATATGTATTCTAATCCAGTGATAATAGTTATTAAAGCTGCAAGCCATAACAAAATATGAGAAATCCAAGCTATAGCATCTATTTGATATAAAAATTGTTCAGAACGCCATACTAAAAAACTACCACAAGCAACTAATTGAATTGTAGTTTTCCATTTTGCTAAGTTCGATACGTTTATAGAAAAATTATAACTAGCTATATTTTCTCTTAAACCTGAAATAAAAATTTCTCTTAATATAATTGCCAATGCTGGAATAAACGCAAAATCATAACTAAGCATATGGTCAGAGGCTAACGCTAACAAAACACTAATTACTAAAAGTTTGTCTGCTATAGGATCAATTATTTTTCCAAAATTTGTAACAACGTTATATTTCCTAGCATAGAAACCATCTAAGAAATCACTTAATCCAGCTAGTATTAGCAAAACTGGGGCTATACGAGCACCTAGCTCACCTCCATAAATAATTAGTAAAGGTAATATTACTGCAGCAACACATCTGAAAATTGTTAAACTATTAGGAATAGCTTTTATTATTATATTGCTATCTTTCATTATTAACCCTTGAACTTAGAATTTATTTATAATTATTACTTTATTCATTAATTTAAATATAGTTAAGAATTTATTAATATTTACTAATCATTAAAATAATTAAATATTTTTTTTGCCATTGCTTCACTTATTCCTGTAACTTTTAATAAATCTATTAAATCTGCATTACCAACAGCTTTAGCTGACCCAAATTCTTCAAGAAGGGCTTTCTTTCTGGTCGCTCCAATTCCATCAATTTCATCTAATGGGTTTTTAAACAATATTTTTTTACTTTTTAGTCGGTGTCCTGCAATAGCATATCTGTGAACTTCATCTCTTAAATTTTGAAGAAAAAATAATATTGGTTCGTCTTTATTAAAATTAAAATTATCTTTTTCCTTAGTAAAGAAATGTTCCCTCCCAGCATTTCTTTCTCTACCTTTTGAAATAGCTAAAACACTAATTTTTTCTATATCTAAATCTGTTAGAACAGACAGAACTGAGCTTAAGTGACCCTTGCCACCATCTATAATTAATAAATCTGGAAAATTAGAACTATTTTTTCCTGAAAAGCGTCGTCTTATTACTTCTTGCATCATAGCATAATCATTATTATTATTAATATATGTTTTATCTCTGATCTTGTTACTATAATCCAGAGGTTGTTTATAGTAATTGGTCTCAATATTATATCGTCTATACAAAGATTTAGAAAATCCATCCTCGTTAAAGGCAATCATAGCACCAATAGGAGAGCTCCCTTGATGATGTGAGTTATCATAGACCTCGATTTTATTTATAATATTTTTAAAATTGAATACCTCTTGTATTTTTTTCATATTATTTTTATTAGATGATTTCTCATAAATTTTTCTATTTAAGCTCTCATTAGCATTTTTAAGTACTAAGTTAAGTACATCAAATTTTCTACCTTTTTTAGGGCATTCAATTTTTACTTTAAGATTTAATTTTTTTGTAAGTAATTGTTCAACTAAAATTTTATCCTTTGGATATTGATTTACTATTATCATGGATGGAGGTTGATTTGTGTTATAAAATTGACAAATAAATGCCTGCATAACTTCATTTGCGATAACATCATTTGGATTTTTTCCAATATTTGGGAAATAAGACTTTGATCCATAATTACAGCCACCTCTTACTATACTCATCTGAATAATAACTTTATTATCAATTTTTTTTAAGACAAGAAAGTCTGCGTCATTAAGATTTGGTATATTAATATTTTGATGAGCAGTTGCTTCAGTTAATGCTTTAAGACGATTTCTATAAATTGCAGCAGCTTCATAATTTTGGTTATCTGAAGCATTATACATTTGTTGAATAAGACTATTTTTTATAATTTTGGAATTTCCTGATAAAAATTTTTCTGCAAGTTCTAAACTTTCATTATATAAATTTTTTGAAATATAATTAACACATGGAGCGCTACATCGTTTGATTTGATATTGTAAACATGGTCTTGTTCTAGAGTTAAACATGTTATCATTACACGTTCTTAGTAAAAATGCTTTCTGAAGTGTTTCTATAGTTTTATAGACGGTGCCTCTTGAAACAAAAGGACCAAAATATTTTCCTTTTTTATTTCTTATTCCTCTATGAGCAGATAATTGAGGAAAAGGATGGTCTAAACTTAATAAAATAGAGCTAAAACTTTTATCATCTTTTAACAAAATATTAAAAGTAGGTTCAAATTTTTTAATTAAATTAGATTCTAGAAGTAAAGCTTCCATTTCAGATGAAGTAATGATAATTTCCATCCGAATTGTATGACTAACCATATACGTTAATCTTGTATTTAATCTTTTTGGCTGGGTATAAAAATGAACTCTATTTTTAAGATTTTTAGCTTTACCTATATATAAAAATTCTTCATTATCTCCAATCATCTGGTAAACACCAGGCTTACTTGGAATTGTTATTAATTCATCTTTTATAACCTCTATTCCTGTCTCTAATGAATATTTATTTTTCGAGTTAATCAAACTCATTTTAAATTCTCAATTATCTGATTAATTAAATTTATTTAAATTCTTTCTTCATTTTTTTTGATTAGCTATATAATTTTAAACATAAAAAATTATTTTTTCTTAAGAGCCTTATATCTATAATTTTCTTTAGGGGCTACCATCAGACCTAATTCTTTTTGCTGAAGCTTTTTTAATTCATCTCTCAATCTAGCTGCTTCTTCAAACTCAAGATTACTAGCAGCTTTTTCCATTTCGGTTTGTAATTCATCAATAGACTGCTTTATATTTTTACCAGGGGATTGAGAATTTTTACTTTCTTCAGTGCCAGAAGTTTTATGTAATTCAGCTAATACATCTGATATTTTGCTGATTATAGTTGTTGGAATGATATTATTTTCTTTATTATAAGTGATTTGTTTAATTCTTCTTCTTTCAGTTTCATCCATTGCGAACTGCATAGAGCCAGTAATTCTATCTGCATACAATATAACCTTTCCTTCAACATGCCTAGCTGCACGGCCTATTGTTTGTATAAGAGATGTTTTAGAACGTAAAAAACCTTCTTTATCTGCGTCAAGTATTGCTACAAGTGCACACTCAGGAATGTCCAGACCTTCTCTGAGAAGATTTATCCCAATTAAAGCATCAAATAATCCTAATCTAAGATCTCTAATTATTTCTATTCGCTCTAAGGTGTCGACATCTGAATGTATATATCTTACTTTCAAACCTGCCTCATACATATATTCGCTCAAAGCTTCTGCCATTTTTTTTGTTAGCGTAGTTATTAAAACTCTATTCCCTTTTTTAGATTGCAATTTTGTCTCATTAATCAAATCATCTACTTGTGTTTTTGTTGGTCTAATAATAATTTCTGGATCTATTAATCCAGTAGGTCGAACTGATTGTTCAACAAAAATACCGCTTGTTTTATTTAACTCCCATTCTCCAGGAGTAGCTGAAACATGAATAGTCTGAGGTCTAAATGCTTCCCATTCTTCAAATTTTAAAGGTCTATTATCCAAACAAGAAGGAAGTCTAAATCCATATTCACTTAAAGTTGACTTTCTTCTAAAATCTCCTTTATACATTGCTCCAATTTGACTTACTGTCACATGACTCTCATCAGTAAAAACTAATGCATCCTCAGGTAAATACTCAAAAAGAGTAGGCGGGGGTTCTCCAGGGTTCCTTCCAGATAAGTATCGGCTATAGTTTTCTATGCCTGGACATGTGCCTGCAGCTTCCATCATTTCTAAATCAAAGTTGGTTCTTTGTTCTAATCTTTGAGCTTCAACAAGTTTGTTATTTGCATAAAGAATTTCTAGATGGTCTTTCAATTCTTTTTTTATAGATTTTATGGCTTTATTAATTGTTGGCTTAGGCGTAACATAATGAGAATTCGCATAAATCTTCAAATTTTTTAATTTTCCTAGCTTTTTTCCAGTTAAAGAATCTACTTCAAACATACTTTCAATTTCATCACCAAATAACGTAATTCTCCAGGCAACAGCTTCTAGATGAGCCGGAAATATTTCTATTATATCCCCTCTTACACGAAATGTACCCCTTACAAAGGACATGTCATTTCTATTATATTGTAATTCAGTAAATTGCCTTAATAACTTTTGACGAGGAATTTCTTGTCCCTCTGTTAATTCAATAGTCATTTGTGAATATGTTTCGACAGAACCAATACCATAAATACATGAAACAGAAGCTACTATAATTACATCGTTTCTTTCTAATAAAGCTCGAGTAGCAGAATGCCGCATTCTATTAATTTGATCGTTAATACTAGATTCTTTTTCAATAAATGTATCTGACCTTGGGACATATGCTTCTGGTTGATAATAATCATAATAGGAAACAAAATATTCAACGGCATTATCTGGAAAAAAATCTTTCATTTCTCCATAAAGTTGCGCAGCAAGAGTTTTATTTGGTGCCATTAATAAAGATGGTCTATTTAAAGAATTTATGACATGAGCCATAGTAAAAGTTTTACCAGAACCTGTTACACCAAGTAAAACTTGATCCTTTTCTTTATTTTTTATCCCAGAAATTAACTCCTTTATAGCAGAAGGTTGATCACCAGCAGGAGTAAAGTTAGATTTTAAAGAAAACATGTTATGATTGTCATTTCTGTTTTTATTATTGTTTTGATCTAACTTAACCATTTTATTTTCACAAGTATTATTCCTTAATAAATTAAAATAATAAATTAATTAATAAAAAGATTTTTTCTTTGCTAAATTTATAGTAAATCCTATTTATAGTTATAATTTTTTTTTGGAGTTATTGCATGCCATTTATTTCTGATAGTTTGAATAGAATTAAACCTTCTGCAACTATGGTTATTACCACCAAAGCAGCTCAATTAAAAAGAGAGGGGAAAAAAGTTATAGGTTTATCTGCGGGTGAACCAGATTTTGATACACCGGAACATGTTAAAGAGGCTGCAATAGAAGCTATAAAAAAGGGATATACAAAGTATACAAACGTAGAAGGTATTCCTGAGCTTAGACAAGCTATAGCTAATAAATTTAAAAATGATAATAATATAGACTATCCAATCAATCAAATTATTGTAGGAACCGGCGGAAAACAAATTTTATATAACGCCCTAATGAGTTCTATAAATGTTGGAGACGAAGTTATTATTCCTGCTCCTTTTTGGGTATCTTATCCAGATATGACACTTCTTGCAGGAGGAACTCCAGTTATAGTAAACTGTCCTTCTAATTTAGGTTTTAAATTAACAGCGGCTGCATTAGAAAAAGTTATTACTAAAAAAAGTAAATGGTTGATTTTAAATAGTCCTGGCAATCCAACTGGAGCATGTTATTCTAAGGATGAATTAGAAGATATCGCAGATGTTGTTAGAAAACATGACCATTTGTATGTTATGACCGATGATATATATGAGTATATTGTATATGAAAACTTTAAATTTTTTACGTTTGCTCAAGTGGCTCCCGATTTAAAAGATAGAACTTTAACAGTAAATGGTGTTTCTAAAAGCCATTGTATGACAGGTTGGAGAATTGGGTATGCTGGTGGTCCACCAGAATTAATAAAAGCCATGATAAAAATTCAAGGACAGTCAACGTCTAATGCTTCCTCTATCTCTCAATATGCTGCTTTAGCAGGGATAAAAGGTAATAACGATTTTTTAAAACCTTGTTTAGATGCCTTTGATGAAAGAAGAAAGTTCGTTGTAAAAAGATTGAATTCTATAGAGGGGATGAAATGTTTAATGCCAGAAGGTGCATTTTATGCTTATCCTAATGTTTTAGGTATAGTTGGTAAACAAACTCCTGAGGGTAAAACATTAAATAACGATACTGCAATAGTTGAGTGGCTTCTAGATACAGCTGAAGTAGCTGCAGTTCCTGGGAGTGCTTTTGGCTTAGAGCCTTATTTCAGAGTTTCTTACGCAACTAGTTTAGATTTATTAAATGAAGCTATGAATAGAATTGAAAAAGCAATTTTAACTTTAAGATAATTAAGTAATAGGAAAGATATGTCCTTCATAATAAAGAAAAATATATGGGATTTGAAAGCTAGTGTAATTACAGATGAAAAATTTTTTAATTCTAGAAGAAAAATTTTAAAAAATTTAGTAAAAGGATCTGTTTTATACGCAGGATTGTCTTCTATACCTCAAAGTGCTTTTGGTCAGCCTAGTTCTTATTATCCTCCAAAGGTAAATGATTTTTATAAAGTCAGTAGATCAATAACTGAAGAAAATTTTGCTACGACTTATACTAATTTTTATGAATTTGGTTCTAGTAAAAATATATGGAGGAGAGCTGCGCAACTTAAAACTAAACCATGGAGTTTGACTATTGATGGTTTAGTAAAAAAACCTTTAACTTTAGATATTGATGATTTATTAAAAAAAATAGGAGGCCTGGAAGAAAGAATTTATAGGTTCAGATGCGTAGAAGCTTGGTCAATGACAGTGCCTTGGGCAGGGTTTCCTCTTAAAAAAATAATTTCATTAGTAGAACCAAGTTCAGATGCTAAATATATAAAATTTGAAACTTTTTTTGACCCAAATGTTGCCCCTGGTCAAAAACAAAAATGGTATCCTTGGCCTTATCAGGAAGGAATAACAATAAAAGAGGCTGAAAATGATTTAAGTTTTATGGCTACAGGTATTTATGGTAAAGCTTTACCTAATCAAAATGGTGCTCCATTACGTCTAGTCCTTCCATGGAAATATGGATTTAAGTCAATTAAATCTATTGTTAAAATAAGCTTTGTAAGTGAAAAACCAATAGGTTTATGGGAATCGCTCGCTCCAGCAGAATATGGCTTTTGGGCAAATGTAAATCCTAAAATTTCACATCCTAGATGGTCTCAGGCATCAGAACAACAGCTAGGAGTTGAAGGTAGAATTCCTACAAAAATCTATAATGGATATGCCCCTCAAGTTTCATCTTTATATAGTGATTTAGAAAAAAATTTAAAAGATACTTTATTCAAATAATGTTTTTGTTAATTCATGTGTTATATTATTAAATATGATTACACATACAAATCCATCTAATATACATTCCCAATTAGGTAATGATTTTTTTGAAAAAGCAATCCCTGCTACATTTCCTAAACATATTCTAAGATTTAGAAATGATAGAGTAGCTAAATCTTTAAATTTTGAAAAAATTAATGATGAAAAATGGATTAATTATTTTGGTAAGTTTAACAGGTTTCCTGGAGTTGAACATTATCCATTAGCTCTAAAATATCATGGACATCAATTTGGACATTATAATTCTGAATTAGGTGATGGAAGAGGTTTTCTGTTATCTCAATTCCTAGATAAAAATAATAAACTTTGGGATTTAGGAACAAAGGGATCTGGCCAAACTAGTTTTAGTAGAGGAGGGGATGGTCGTTTAACTTTAAAAGGAGCAGTAAGAGAAGTTTTGGCTACAGAATTTCTATCTTCATTGGGTGTTTTGACAAGTCAAACCCTCTCCATTATTGAAACAGGAGAAAATCTTATACGAAATGATGAACCTTCGCCAACAAGATCAGCTGTTTTAGTTAGAAGGAGTCATAGTCATATAAGAATAGGAACCTTTCAAAGATTAGCACATTTAAATGCAAATGAGAGTATTGAAAAGTTAATTATTCATATAAATCAAAATTATTTTCAATCAATTAATAATAATGCAAGCATTAATATTATAGTTGAAAACTTCTTTTTAGAAGTAGTCAAAAGAATTGCTACCATGATTGGACGGATTACAGTTTCAGGTTTTGTTCATGGAGTATTAAATACTGATAATTTTAATGTTACTGGAGAATGTTTTGACTATGGTCCATGGAGATTTTTAGAATTTGCAGAACCTAACTTTACTGCGGCATACTTTGATTACAATCAAAGATACTCATTTGGTAAGCAGCCGGAAGCTGCTTTATGGGCTTTAACACAATTGGGACATAGTTTAAAACTTTTTATACAAGAAGATAAAAGAATTGAAATTTTGAATCAATTTTCTAAATTTTTTAATAATTCACTATCTAGTCATTTTTCTTGGAGACTTGGTATTAAGGGTATGGAAATTATAAATGTTAATAAAATAATGCATAAATTGTTGAATATAAGTCAAAAATATAAAATAGATTTTGCTTTATTTTTTTATAATTTTTATGGAGGTTCTGATGCTGTTTTAGAAGCTACAGGAGGTATTCAAGGAGAAAAATATAAAATTGATGAATTTAAAGAAATAATAAATCTTTTAAAAGAGACTGAATCGTTAAATTCTTCTCAAGAAAAAAGAATATATTTTAAAGACAATTATGAAAATTTATTAATTAATGAAGTTGAGTTTATATGGAATAGAATTGATAAGTATAATGATTGGACATTTTTAAATAAAAAAATAGCAAGAATAAGAAAGATAGGGGATTTATTAGGAGCAAAAAAACTTATCGATTTTTAGAGCAGTTTCATTATTCGTGTTTAGCTTAACTTTATTATAAGGAAATAACTCTCCATGAAATTTTTTTATTATCATAAGATCTTCTAGGTTTTCCAGAAAATTACTTATCTTTCCTTTTTCTTTATTTAAATATGCTACAAATAAAGGGGTATCTAAGCTAGCTGTTTCAGAAATCATATTAACACTGTCGCTAGTTACAATTATAAAATTTGCTAATCTAATCATGCTTGGATATGGATTGTAACCTGTACCTGACCAAAAATAATAATCAACATTATATTTTTTTAGCATTGAATGTAAGATTTTATTAGCTATGACTGGTGTGCGTCTAGAAGTTGAAATAATTAATCTACCATTTATTTTTTGGCAGGCTCTTATTATATCTAAACCTAAGTTATAATAATTTGTATTATTAGGCTTATATCTTTTATTATCCCCACCAATTAATGCTAATATTATAGTCTTTTTTTTACTTTTTATATTTTCTGGTATTGGTAAATCTATTCTTTTTATTTTATTATTATCTATGAAAGATAATGCACCTTTTGTATTTATAATATTCTTGCCAACAATATTATCATGTTCAGGAATTAATAATAAGTCAAAATATTTATATGGTATTTTGGGGTCTTGAATATGGATATTTTTAATAGGATGTTTAAAATTTTTTTTAATAAAAAGTGATATTCCAGCCATTCTTCGACCAGTAGTGATTATAAATTTAGGTAAAGATTTTTTTTCTATATCAATTTTTATTATAGATCTTGGAATAAACGTTCCTATTAATGGAAATTTGTTAAGCAAATAATGAGGTTTAAATAAAATTATTTCATAATTAATATTTAATAATTCTGCTAAAGCAATAGATTGATTTTCCATTCCTTTTGTACCATCGCTAATAATCCAGGAATAGTTTTTTTGTATTTCTTTCAAATTCTTATTTTTCCTTACCTTATTATTATATTAAAAAATAATTTAATTTTTTGAAATAAAATTGTAGTTTTAGAGCAATTATATTAATAATATTACTTTAAATGAATGTATTAATTTGAATATAAAGAAATGTTGGCTAAATGAAAACTCTAAAAACTAAGTTAGATAAAATTGATTTCCAGATTTTAAGTAATTTACAAACAAATGGAAGAATTAGTAATGTAGAATTGGCAAACTTAGTAGATATTTCTCCTCCTCCATGCCTTAGAAGAGTAAAAGCACTAGAAGACAATGGCTATATCAAAGGATATAATGCGGATGTTAATTCAGAGCTAATTGGCTTTAAAGTAACTGTTTTTGCATTCGTAGGACTTGAGAGCCAAGCAGAAAGTGATTTGCAAATTTTTGAAAATTATATATCTTTATTTCCAGAAGCTCGTGAATGTCACATGTGAGTTGGTGAAATTGATTTCCTACTTAAAATAGTGGCTAAAGATTGGGATGACTTTCAAAAATTCTTGACTACGAAATTAACCCAGGCTCCAAGAGTAAGTCATGTTAAAACTTCGTTAAATATTAGAAGTAACAAACGTCTTCCTGGAGTGCCAATTGAGGTTATTATTTAATGATATCGATTGATAGAATTTCGTAGTTTTTTGTACCTCTTGGTGTTGAAACCTCTACAGATGAACCTAACTCTTTACCTATTAGTGCTTTTGCTATTGGAGAAGCTATTGAAATAAGACCAGTATCTAAATCTGCTTCATAAGGTCCAACTATTTTATAAATTGTTTCTTGGTCAGTTTCTTCATCTATAATTTTTACTTTAGTGCCAAATGTAACTGTTTTACCTGTTAGTTTAGATAAATCTATAATATTAGCTCTACTTGTTACATCCTCAAGTTCAGATATTCTACCTTCTGTAAAAGATTGTTTGTCTTTTGCAGCATGATATTCAGCATTTTCTTTTAAATCACCATGCTCTCTAGCTACAGAAATAGCTTTAATTATTGCAGGTCGATCTTCTTTTTTTAATTTTATTAATTCAGATTTTATTTTATCTAATCCAAATATAGTGAAAGGTATTTTATCCATATTAATAATTCCAATTTTAAAAATAAGTTATATTATAAAAAAAAAAATTATTCAAAATATGATTGAATTGATTTTACATTAATAATTTCTTCTTTAATGGCTTTGATACCTAATGTTGCAGCCTTAGCTCCTTGAAGGGTAGTATAATATGGTATCTTATTTAATAAAGCTGTTTGTCTTAGAGAAAAACTGTCTTTGATTGAATTGGTTCCTTCTGCAGTATTTATTACTAATTGAATTTCGCCAGATAACATCGCATCAACAGCATTAGGTCGACCTTCAATAACTTTTTTAATAAAATTTGTTTTAATTTTATTATCATTAAGAATTTTTGCTGTTCCATATGTGGCGCATATTGTAAATCCTAAATTAGATAACTTTTGAGCGATAGACACAATATTTTTTTTATCACTGTCTTTTATGGAAATAAATACTTGACCTTTAATTGGCAAGTTTATGCTTGCTCCTAGTTGACTCTTGGCAAAAGCTTCTCCAAAGGTTGAACCTATTCCCATTACTTCTCCGGTTGATTTCATTTCAGGGCCAAGTATGATATCAGTCCCAGGAAATCTAGAAAATGGAAATACAGCTTCCTTAACAGAAACATGAGTTAAAGTTTTAGGTTGAATATTACAATTAGATAAACTTATGCCAATCATTAATTTAGAAGCTATTTTTGCTAATGGTATTCCAGTAGCTTTTGCTACAAAAGGTATAGTTCTGCTTGCTCTTGGATTAACTTCTAAAATAAATATTTTACCACCTTGAATTGCAAACTGAATATTCATTAAACCTACAACATTTAATGCTTTAGCTAGAATGTTTGTTTGATTAATAATGTCATCGATAGTATTTTTATTTAAAGTTTGAGGCGGTAAAGCGCATGCGGAATCTCCTGAATGTATTCCTGCTTCTTCTATATGCTCCATTATACCAGCAATATATATGTCTTTTCCGTCAGATAAAGCATCAACATCTACTTCAATAGCATCTCTTAAAAAGCTATCTATTAAAACTGGATTTTTACCAGATACTATAACAGCTTCATTAATATATTTTTGTAATTGATAGTGGTCATGGACTATTTCCATCGCCCTTCCACCTAAGACATAACTTGGCCTTATCACTATTGGAAAACCAATTTCATTAGCGATTTTTATAGCTTCACTATTACTAGTTGCAATCCCATTTAAGGGTTGATTAAGGTTAAGAGATTGGAGAAGTTCTTTAAATCTTTTCCTATCTTCAGCTAAATCAATTGCATCAACTGAAGTACCTAAAATTTTTACCCCGGCCTTTTCCAGGCTAGCAGCTATTTTTAGAGGTGTTTGTCCGCCTAACTGGACTATTACGCCTAAAACTTCACCATTTTTATCTTCTTTTTTAATAATAGATAACACATCTTCATATGTTAAAGGTTCAAAATACAATTTATCAGATGTATCATAATCAGTTGAAACTGTTTCAGGATTGCAGTTGATCATAATGGTTTCATAACCGCTTTCAGATAAGCTATATGCTGCGTGAACACAGCAATAATCAAATTCTATACCTTGACCAATCCGATTAGGACCTCCACCTAAAATAACAACTTTCTTTTTATCAGAAGGATTTGCTTCACACTCACTATTAATATTAGGTTCATAAGAGCTATATAAATAAGCGGTTTCTGAAGAAAATTCAGCTGCGCACGTGTCCACTCTTTTGTATACTGGAAATATATTAAATTTTATTTTTAATTCGTTTATTTCTTCATCACTTAAATTAGTTAAATCAGATATACGTTTATCAGAAAAACCCATAGATTTAATATTACGTAAAATAAAATTATTTATTGGAACAGATTTGTTTTGAAGTGTTTTTTCAACTTCTATTATTCCATATATTTGATTTAAAAACCACTTATCCCAACCAGTAATTCTTGCCACTTCATTAATTGATATGTTATTTCTAAAAGCACACGCTATTCTTAAAATACGATCTGGAACTTGTTTAGCTAACCAACCTGAAATTGTTTCTGTTTGATTAAGTTTATCACTATTAGTTGGAAGAGGTATTTCATCTAATCCGCTTAGACCTGTCTCAAGAGACCTTAAAGCTTTTTGTAAAGATTCCTGAAAAGATCTTCCAATAGCCATAACTTCCCCAACTGATCTCATAGATGTTGAAAGCAACCCATCACTACCAGGAAATTTTTCAAAAGTAAAACGAGGTATCTTAGTTACTACATAGTCTATGGTAGGCTCAAAGCTTGCTGGGGTTGATTTAGTAATATCATTTTGTAATTCATCTAAGTTATAACCTACAGCTAATTTTGCAGCTATTTTGGCAATAGGAAAGCCAGTAGCCTTTGAAGCTAACGCGGATGATCGGCTAACTCTAGGGTTCATTTCAATAACTATTAATCTTCCATCATTTGGACTAACTGCGAATTGTACATTCGATCCACCAGTGTCAACTCCTATCTCTCTAAGAACAGCGATGCTAGCATTTCTCATTTGTTGATATTCTTTATCAGTCAAAGTTAAAGCAGGAGCAACAGTCATTGAATCTCCGGTATGAACACCCATTGGATCAATGTTCTCAATTGAACAAATAATAATACAATTATCTACTTTATCTCTAACTACCTCCATCTCAAACTCTTTCCACCCAAGAAGAGATTCCTCTATAAGTACTTCAGAATTAGGTGACAGTTTTATTCCATTTAATACAATTTCTATAAACTCTTCAGTGTTGTATGCTATTCCTCCACCTTCCCCTCCAAGTGTAAAAGAAGGTCTAATAATTGCTGGTAAACCAACAAATTCTAAGGCAGTTTTAGCTTCATCAATATTTTTTGCAATCTTAGCCTTTGCAGAATTTAGACCAATCTTATTCATGCATTCTTTAAATAATTCTCTATCTTCGGCTTTCTTTATTGAATCTGGCTTTGCTCCAATTAGTTCAATTTTATATTTTTCGAGAATACCTGCTTCAAATAATTCTAAAGTTACATTAAGAGCTGTTTGTCCACCCATAGTCGGAAGTATTGCATCAGGTTTTTCTATTTTAATAATTTTTTCAATTATTTCTTTATTAATAGGTTCTATATAAGTTGCATCAGCCATCATTGGATCAGTCATAATGGTTGCAGGATTAGAGTTTATTAAAATTACTCTATAACCTTCTTCTTTAAGAGCCTTACAAGCTTGAGCTCCAGAATAATCAAATTCACACGCTTGACCAATTATAATGGGGCCAGCGCCTATAATTAAAATAGATTTTATGTCAGTACGTTTTGGCATTTTTTATATTTAATTTCATTAGGTTTAAAAAATCTTGAAAAAGATATGACGAATCTGTAGGTCCTGGAGATGCTTCAGGATGATATTGAACAGAAAAAAATGGTAAAGTTTTATGACGCAGTCCTTCTATAGATTGATCAAATAGAGAAATATGAGTTATATCAAAACATTTAGGTAGATTTTCCTTGTCTACTTCATAGCCATGGTTCTGACTTGTTATTTCTACTTTAGAATTTAATAAGTTTTTAACTGGGTGATTGGCACCGCGATGTCCTTGTTTCATTTTATTTGTTTTGGCACCTAAGGAAATAGCTAATAGTTGATGTCCAATACATATTCCAAAAACAGGCAATTTTAGTTCTAATATAGATTTTAAAAGAATGTCACATTTCCTTGCAGTCGCTGCAGGATCTCCAGGGCCATTAGATAAAAAAATACCATGAGGATTTATGTCTTTAATAGCTTCAATATTTGTATCTTCTGATAAAATAGTAACGTTGGCATTTATATTCACCAAATTACGAAGAATATTTTTTTTAACTCCGAAATCAATTACTACTATATTCGGAATGAAGTCAGAGCTTTCATTAAATTTAGTTTTTATAAAGCTATGTGGTTTTTGATTATATAGATATTTAGTTTTTGTAGAAACCCTAGATGACAAGTGTAATCCATTCATTTTTGGGTGGAGATTTAATTTATTTTTTAACTCTAAAATATTAAAATTTCCTTCAGGATCATGACTAATTAAAGCATTGCAACTATCAAATTTACGAATAATTTTTGTTAAATTTCTTGTGTCAATTCCTGAAATACCAGGAATTTGATTTGCAATAAGCCAATCATTAAAACTTTGTTCTGCTCTCCAATTATTAGGATTAGTTGGATGCTGTCTTACTACTAATCCTGCAACAGAATTAGTGTCACCTTCTTCATCAAAAGCATTTATTCCAACATTACCAATATGTGGAAATGTAAATGTAATAATTTGGTTGGCATAGGATGGGTCAGTAAGTATTTCCTGATATCCTGTCATTGAAGTGTTAAAACAAATTTCTCCAGAGCTAGTTTCTTTTGCTCCAAATGATCGACCTAGAAAGTATGTGCCATCCTGTAAAACTAAAATTCCATCTGATTTATTTTCTTTATTTGTTCTGTTAATGTCAAAAGGTATATATCCATTATTATTGCAATCAAATTTTTGATTTGAATTAACCATAATTTAACCTTTTGATATTAAAATATAACTAAAAAAATGTGAAATGTCGTCTGAGACAAAGATTTTTGAAAAATTTAAATAGTTTTTATAATAATTTTTTATCATTAAACTTTTAATTAGATTGTATTAAGATTTTCGTCAATAAAATTAAGTCCTAAATTATATATAATTTTAAAAAAATAAAATTTTTATAAAAATATATATAATCTTTTTCTTGTTTATTTTGTTATAATGTAAATAAAACTATATTTTAAATATTAGGGTGTAAATATGTCTATTAGAGAGAGCGTACTTTCAGAATTAAAAACTGCTATGAAAAGTAAGAATGTTAATTCAATTAATACTTTAAGGCTTATTTTAGCTTCATTAAAAGATAAAGATATTATTGCGAGAGGCAACGGAAATTTATCAGGAATAAATGAAATAGAAATTACCTCCTTACTTCAAACGATGATAAAGCAAAGACATGATTCAATTGAGTTATATAAAAAAGGCAAAAGAGAAGACCTTGTAAAAAAAGAAGAAAATGAAATATCAATTATTTTAGAATTTTTGCCAAAGCAACTCAACGAAAAGGAAGTTGAATTAGCTGTTCTGGATAGTATTAAATTAACTGAGGCTAATTCTATAAAAGATATGGGAAAAGTAATTAATTTAATGAAGCAGAAATATAATGGTAAAATGGACTTTAGGATTGTGAGTAAAGTTGTTAAAGAAAGGTTACTTTAATAGTTTTTTTATTCTATAATAATGGGAAATATTTTTATAAAAATCATGTATAAAAATGAAAACTTAAAAGAAGAAATTAGAAACAGGCTTAAGCTTTCAGAGGTGATAGGTAAAAATTTATCATTAAAGAAGAAAGACGATTCAAATTATATAGCTTTATGTCCATTTCATAAAGAGAAAACCCCTTCATTTAGCATTTCAGATGAAAAAGGTTTTTACCATTGTTTTGGATGTGGAAAGCATGGTGATTTATTTAGTTATGTAATGGAAACTGAAAATATAGGTTTTGTTGATGTTCTTTCTAATTTAGCAGAACAAGCAGGCATTAATTTATCAAATTATGATAATCATAAAAACCATGATTTAGATGTTATTTATAATTTAATTAAAAGAGCATCTGATTCTTATATAAAAAATCTTAATTCTCCAATTGGAGAAAAGGCTAAAAATTATTTAATTCAACGAAATGTTCCTCCTTCTCATTTTAATGAATATTTAATAGGTTATTCAGGAAATTTAAAATCTAATAAATTTTTAGTATCTTCTCTTTTAAAAGAAGGTTTTATAATAGATGATATTATTAAAGTTGGCTTGGCCAAAAAAGCTGTAAATAATAATTTAATATTTTATTTTCAAGAAAGAATTATGATCCCTATTCTTAATGATAGAGGGAGAGTTGTTGCCTTTGGGGGAAGATTGATCAAAGCTGGAGAGCCAAAATATTTAAATTCACCAGAAACTCCTTTATTTCATAAAGGTAAGCAATTATTTGGAGTATTTAACGCAAAAAAGCTCAAAAAAAAGAAAAGGTTTATAGTTTGTGAAGGTTATATGGATGTAATTACACTAAGTAAATTTGGGTATCCTGCTGTAGCCACGCTTGGAACATCCGTAACAGAGGATCAAATTAACAATGTATTTAATGTAACAGATGAAGCTTTTTTAGTATTTGATGGAGATGTTGCAGGTAGACGAGCTGCAATAAGAGTGTTTGAAAAAAACTTATCAATATTAAAAATTAAAAAAATTTTTAAATTTGTTTTTTTGCCAGAGAATTTAGACCCTGAAGATTTTATTACTAAATATGGTGAGAATGAGTTTGAAAAAATGTTAGATAATGCTCTTAGTATGATAGATTTTCTTTGGATGGAAGGTTTGAAGTTAATAAAAAAAGAGCATCCAGAAACAAATGCAATTTTCTGGAGTTTTTTAAGGAATAAAGTTAAAACTATTGAAGATTATAATTTGAAATTGGCATACAGTGATGAAATTGAAAAAAGAATCAAAGTTTATAGAAATAATTCTCAGTTTTCTCAATTTAAGAACGTATCAAAAAGAAATATATTTAATAACTATAAATTAATAGAAAAACAAAAACTTCCTAAGACAGGAGTTGAAAAAAAATTTGAAGCTATTATCTATATAATGATATTATGTCCTAGTGTTTGTCAAAACTTTGATGAAAAAATTTCTTTGTTAGATTTTAGAGATCATAGTTTAAATGAATTTAAAGATTTAATATTAAAATTAATTTTTAACACTCCAAATATTAACTCTGAAAAATTACAATCAGACTTAATTAATGAAGGTTTTGCTATTCAACTTAGAAAAATTATGCAAAGTAATATTTCATCTAGATTAAATTTAGATGAAAATAAAATGGAAACAGAAAATGTTCACGATATTTTAAAAGAATTGTTGCATTTGATAAACATAAAAATGCATTAAATTTAATTAATTGTCTTGAATGAAATATTATATAAAAATTATTAGATGAGATAATATATGTCGGTAAAAACTCAAAATAAAAAAGTAAATGTTATTAAACCAGCTGATAGCCCAGTTTTAGATTTAAATAACTCTAAAATAAAACTGTTAATCAAAAAAGGTAAAGTTAACGGGTTTGTGACTTTAGATGAGTTAAATGCAGCTCTACCTCCAGGCGAATATTCTTCAGAGCAAATTGAAGATATTCATTCTGCTATTAATGACATGGGCATGAATATTATAGACCAACAAGAAGAAGCTCCGTCAGAAGAAGTTGAAGATAAAAATGCAGGAAATTTATCTGATGATGAAGGCGCTCGTTCAGATGATCCAGTAAGAATGTATCTAAAGGAAATGGGATCTGTAGAACTTTTATCTAGAGAAGGTGAAATTTCAATAGCAAAAAGAATTGAAGCTGGTCGTGAATTAATGATTGGTGGATTATATGAATCACCTTTGGCAATTAGAGCATTCCTTAAATGGAGAGATAATGTTGACGATGGTACAATGTTATTAAGAGATATTATAGATTTAGAGACCACATATACTCGTATTAATGGAGGTGCTAACGAACCTGTTATACCTTCTGAAGCTGATAAAGAAATTAATTTAGATGCTGAAGTAAAAAAAATAGGCATTATTGATGCATCAAAAAAGCATAAAGAACCTGTTGATGAAAATAAAGATATTATAGAAGAAGAAGAAGAAGAAGAAGAAGAAGAAGATGTAAATTTATCTTTAGTTGCCATGGAAGCTGAAATTAAAGAGCAAATATTAGCAATGATAAATGAAGTAGCGGCCACATTTAAAGAGATATCTACACTAAATGATAGAAGACTTGCAAGATTAAGAAAAGGAGATCTGCTAGTACTTAGATCTGAGAAAAGATTGTTTGAATTAAGAATAATTTTAATAGAGCAAATGGAAAAAATTTATTTAAATTCAAATAGACAAGAAGAGTTGATAGATCAAATGTATGGCCTAAATAGGCAACTTGCCTCAACAGAGGGAAATCTTCTCAGACTTGCAGAAAATTCTGGTGTTAAAAGAAAAGATTTTATTAAAAGCTGGGTAGGCAACGAAATTAATCATAATTGGGCAATAAATCCTGGAAGTTCAAAAAAATGGGATAAATTTACAGAAAACCATAATGATGAAATAATCAGTATTTGTGATAAAGTTTTTGATTTTGTAAATAATATAAGTCTACCAATTCAAGAATTTAAAAAACTTATTCAAATCATTCAAAGAGGTGAACGTGAAGCTGCACGTGCAAAAAAAGAAATGGTTGAAGCTAATCTAAGGTTAGTTATATCGATTGCTAAAAAGTATACTAATCGAGGGCTTCAATTCTTAGATCTTATTCAAGAAGGAAATATAGGTTTAATGAAAGCCGTTGATAAGTTTGAATATAGAAGAGGATATAAATTCTCTACTTATGCAACTTGGTGGATTAGGCAGGCAATTACTCGATCTATAGCTGATCAAGCAAGGACGATAAGAATTCCAGTGCACATGATAGAAACTATAAATAAACTAGTTAGAACATCGAGACAAATGTTGCATGAGATTGGAAGAGAGCCAACTCCAGAAGAATTGTCAGAAAAAATATCAATGCCATTAGATAAAGTTAGAAAAGTGTTAAAAATAGCAAAAGAACCAATTTCACTTGAAACTCCGGTAGGAGATGAAGATGACAGTCATTTGGGTGATTTTATCGAGGATAAAAATGCTGTTCAACCACTTGAAGCTGCTATTCATGCTAACTTGAGAGAAACGACCACTAGAATTTTAGCAAGCTTAACACCAAGAGAAGAGAGAGTTTTACGAATGCGTTTTGGAATTGGAATGAATACCGATCATACATTAGAAGAAGTGGGGCAACAATTTAGTGTTACACGAGAAAGAATTAGACAAATTGAAGCCAAAGCTCTTCGAAAATTAAAGCATCCTTCAAGATCAAGAAAACTAAGATCCTTTATTGAAAATTAAAATTTTTAATAATAAGAATTTAATTCTTTAAGATAAACACTTATTCTTTACATAGTTACTTTGTACTTGTATAAGTCTTTCTTATTGTGGATTAAGTTAAATTATTTTATAATATAGGCCTGTAGCTCAACTGGTTAGAGCCCTCCGCTCATAACGGAGTGGTTGGGGGTTCAAGTCCCTCCAGGCCTACCAAAACCTATTAAAATCATATATAATATAAAATAATAAGTTTTTATTTATAATTATTTTGTTAACATGTTATGTTTGATTTTAATCAACATTTTGGAGAATGTAATGACTAAGAAACATTATAAAGATTTAAGAAGCTCAAGGTGGTTTTCTCCAGATGATGTAAGATCTTTTGGTCATAGATCAAGAGCAATGCAAATGGGGTATTCTAAAGAAGATTGGGAAAATAAACCGCTAATTGGAATTATAAACACTTGGTCAGATATACAACCGTGTCATTCACATTTTAAGCAAAGGGTGGAAGACGTTAAGCGAGGCGTTTTTCAGTCAGGAGGTTTCCCTATTGAGTTGCCAGCTATTTCTCTTGCTGAAATGTATGTCAAGCCTACAACTATGCTATATAGAAATATGCTATCTATGGAAGTTGAAGAGCTAATTAGATCACATCCAATTGATGGTGTTGTATTAATGGGAGGATGTGACAAAACTACACCTGCCCTAACTATGGGAGCAATAAGTGTTGATTTGCCAATGATTTTTTTGCCTGCGGGCCCAATGTTAAGAGGGAATTATAAAGGAAAATTTTTAGGAAGTGGTTCCGATGGTTGGAAGTATTGGGATGAACTTCGTGCAGGCACAATTACAAATGATGATTGGATAGCTGTTGAAGCTGGAATTGCAAGGTCTTATGGACATTGCATGACAATGGGGACAGCAAGTACAATGACAGCAATAGCAGAGGCTATGGGACTTTGTTTGCCAGGGGCCAGTTCAATACCAGCGGCAGATTCTAACCATATAAGGATGTCGGCTGAAGTAGGAAAAAGAATAGTCAAAATGGTATGGGAAGACCTAATTCCTTCTAAAATAATAACTGAAAAATCTGTTGAAAATGCTGCAACTATAGCAATGGCAATGGGTTGTTCAACTAATGCAATAATTCATTTGATAGCAATGGCACGGCGAGCGGGAATAAATTTTTCAATGGATGATCTAGATAAAAAAGGAAGAGAAGTACCTCTGATTGCAAATATCAGGCCGTCAGGAAAAGATTATTTGATGGAAGATTTCTTTTATGCTGGAGGAATTTTGTCTTTGATGCATGAGCTTTCTAGTAAACTTAACTTGAATGAGAAAACAGTTTCTGGTCAAACTATCGGAGAGTTAATTATTGGAAATAAAACAATCAATGACGATATCATTCGTCCTTTAGATAATCCAATTTATAAAGAAGGTTCTTTAGCTGTTTTAAAAGGTAATCTAGCGCCCGATGGTTGCGTTATAAAACCTGCAGCGTGTGAGAAAAAATTTTTAAAACATAGAGGTCCAGCAATAGTTTTTGATAGTTATCCAGAAATGAAAGAGTTAATTGACAGTGATGATTTAGATGTAACTGAAGATCATGTTTTAGTTTTAAGAAACGTTGGGCCAGTTGGCGGGCCTGGAATGCCTGAATGGGGAATGATGCCTATACCTAAAAAACTATTAAAAAAGGGTGTCAGAGATATGGTTAGAATATCAGATGCCAGAATGAGTGGAACAAGTTATGGTGCGTGTATTCTTCATGTGGCACCAGAAAGTTATATTGGTGGTCCATTATCATTGCTAAAAACAGGAGATATTATCGAACTTGATGTAGATCAAAGAAAGATTAATATGGTTGTTGACGATGATATTTTAACCTCAAGAAAAAAATTACTAAAACCAAGTGAACCTAAAGCTGGAAGAGGTTGGTTATGGATGTATAGCAACCATGTTACACAAGCGAATGAAGGATGTGACTTTGATTTTCTAGAGACAGGTTTTGGTAAATCAGCAAAAGAACCTGATATATTTTAAAGGGATGAAAATGTTAGATAATGAAATAAAACTAATTTATAAAAATGTTAGTGTTGCAACTATTTGTACAGCTTTATTTAAAAGAGGTTTAAGGAACCAATTCATTCAAGATGTGGTTCCACTTAATATATATATGCCAAATATGGTTGGTCTAGCATATACTGTCCGGTACATTCCTGCTAGAGAAGATTTAAATTTATTAGAAGTTTTTAAGAATCCCCTTCATCCACAACGTGTAGCAGTTGAAGAATGTCCAGTTGACCATGTTATAGTTTTTGATAGCAGAAAAGATCCAAGAGCAGCCTCTGCAGGGGCTATTTTAATTACTAGATTAATGGTTAGAGGATGTGCAGGCGCCGTTACCGATGGGGGTTTCAGAGATTCTTATGAGATAAAGAGTATTAAAATGCCTACTTATCACAAAAGACCTTCTTCACCTACTAATCTTACTTTACATCAGGCAATAGACATAAATGTCCCTATTGGTTGTGGAGATGTTGCTGTATGGCCTGGTGATTTGATCGTTGGTGATAAAGAAGGGGTTGTTGTGGTTCCGTCTAATATCATAAAAGAACTTTCAAATGAAGTTAAGTCTATGACGCAATATGAAGATTATGTAATGAATAAAGTTCAAAATGGTTCATCTATAAAAGGATTATACCCTCTTACTGATAAAAAAGAAGAAGACGAATACTCTAATTGGTTGAAAATTTCTTCTAATAACAATTAATATTATAAATGGGGAGAATAAATTGTCTGATAATAAAGAAGAAAATTCTGCAACAGATAAAGCAATATTATTAAGTTCTAGTGATAACATTTTAATAGCATTAGGAAATATGAATGCAGGGCAACATATAAAGAAATTTGATTTAACAATTGATGCTCCTATACTTTCAGGTCAAAAAATTGCTAAAATAGATATAGCAGAAAATGAGGCTATATATAAATATGGAACAATAATAGGTTTTTCAGATTCTAATATTTCTAAAGGGCAAGTTCTAACGAACGCAAATGTTGTTTTCAAAGAATTTGCCAGAGACCATAATTATTGTTCAGAATATAAGCCTACAAGATTTGTTAATTCTTCTAATGAAAGAACTTTTTGGGGTTACAAAAGATCAGATGGAAGGGTGGGAACAAGGAATTTTATTGCTATAGTTTCAACTGTAAATTGTTCTGCAACTGTTGTGCATGAAATAGCGTCATATTTTACAGAAGAAAAATTAAAGAGATATTCAAATATAGATGGTGTGTCAGCCTTTAGTCATTCAACAGGTTGCGGAATGGAACTTTCAGGTGAACCTATGAATTTATTACACAGGACACTTGGGGGATATATTAATCACCCAAATGTTGGCGCTACACTTGTAGTAGGCCTAGGTTGTGAGCGGTGTCAAGTTGGAGGACTTTTTGAAAATCAAGGACTTTTAGAAAACAAGAATCTTAAAACATTAATTATGCAAGAAAATGGTGGAACGACAGCTACTATAAAAGCTGGCATAAAATGCGTAGAAGAGATGCTGGAAAATGCAAATAAGAATGAACGCACAGAGACTTTGTTATCTTCATTAATGATAGGGTTACAATGTGGAGGATCTGATGCTTTTTCATCTTTGTCAGCTAACCCTGCCTTAGGAAAAGCAGTGGATATATTGGTAAGTCATGGTGGTACGGCTATATTATCTGAAACGCCTGAAATTTATGGAGTAGAGCATACCTTAACTGCTAGAGCAATAAACCCTTCAGTAGCAGAAAAATTAATGGAAAGAGTAAATTGGTGGAAAGAAATATATTCAGTGGGTAGAGATGTTCAAATAAATGGAACAGTAAGCCCAGGTAATCAAAAAGGTGGATTAGCAAATATATTAGAAAAATCATTAGGTTCAGCAATGAAAGGAGGTACTACTGGTTTAATGGAAGTATATAAATACGCAGAAAAAGTTGAAAAAAAAGGTTTTGTATTTATGGACACGCCTGGATTTGATCCTGTTTCTGCTACTGGGCAAATAGCTGGTGGAGCTAATCTGATTGCTTTTACTACTGGAAGAGGATCTTGTTTTGGTGCTAAGCCAACGCCTTCTATTAAACTAGCAACTAATTCAAATTTATATAATAAAATGACTGAAGATATGGATGTCAACTGTGGCGAAGTGATTGATGGAGAGAAGAATATAGAACAAATGGGTGAAGATATTTTTGAGTATTTTATACTTTGTGCGTCGGGGAAGAAAACTAAAAGTGAAGTTCTTAATCTTGGAAGACATGAATTTGCACCATGGCAAATTGGTATAACAGGTTAACTTGAATTGATTATATGTTTTAATATAAATACTCTTATAGAGGATGCAAGAGAAGCATTTCTATTTATATCTATATTTGAAATTAGTTTTTCTACGGAATAATTTTTTTCTATTGAGATATCTTTTAAAACATCCCAGAATTCTTGTTCTAAAGCTATGGATGTTCTGTGTTTGTGTATTGTAACAGATTTTTTTATAAGCATTTCTATCACTAATTTTTTAAAAGAAAAAGGCCAACTAGTTCAATATGAGGAGTAAAAAGAAATTGATCAATGGGTTGAACCCATTTTAATTCATAATTATTTTGAAGTAGTATTTTGGCATCAGATATAAATGAATTAATATTACAAGAAATACTTATAACTATAGAAACTTTAGATAAAGCTATTTTTTCAAATTGTATTTTTGCACCAGATCTTGGCGGATCAACTATAATTACATCAAATTTATTTAACTCTATGTGTGTTAAAGGATTATTTTTAAGGTTACGAGAAAACGCATCGATTTTATTGCTAAAACCCTGTTCTTTAGCCGCTAAATTAATTGCTTTTATGGAATCAATATTAATTTCATATGCAGTTACTTGGTAGCCTTTAGATAAAAGTGGAAGAGTTATTGATCCTGATCCAGCAAATAATTCACATATTTTTATTTTTTTTTGTATATTTTTTAAGCCATGAATAACGCTATTGATAATAGTTGTTTCCCCATTTTTTGTAGCTTGAAGAAAACTTCCAGAGGGAGGGAGAATATATGATGAATAAGGAGACATTGATAAGGATGTCTTTTCATTAACAAAAAGCAAGTCAATTGACTTGTCTTTCATTAATCTACTTAACCTTATAATATTTTTTTTAAGCAAATTATTATTAAATAGGAATAAAGACTTATGAGGTAACTTTTCAAATCCTTCTATTAATAGATCAATTCCAAAATCTAATAAATTGGCGTGAATATAAATTTTTTGACCAACTTGGAGAATTTTATTTAATGGTTCTTGAAGATCTTGAGTTAACTTTGTTAATCTTTGATCAAGAATAATACAATCATCAATTTTAGATATAAAATCATTTTTAAATTCATTAAACCCAATAAGCAGTTCAGTTTTAGTCTTTTTTGCGATAAACTTAGCATGCCTTCTGCTTTTAAGTGGTGAAGTTATCATTGATTTAATTTCTGTTTCAGGAGAGATTAAATTAATAGGAAAAGATAATTTGTTAATTTTCCATTTATTGTAACTTTCAAATTTCCAATGTTGGAGGATGCATCCACCACATTTAAAGAAATGGTTGCATTGAGGTTCAGTCCTTTCTATGGACGAATTTATTATTTCCAAGATATTGCCTCTAACGCCTTCTGATGACTTAGAAATAGGTTGAACTATTATTTTTTCTGAAGGTAATGAAAATGGTATAAAAAAAACATATTCTTTTTCTATATAATCAAACTCTGTATAAAGTTTTGATGTTCCTTCACCCTTAGATCCAACATGACTGATTTCAACAGTTTTTGGAGAAAAATTTTTAGGAAGTTTATTTTTGTTATTTGTTTTCATTATATTTTAGAACTTTGCCATATTGCTTTACCAAATATATATAAATGACTCTTATAAATATGAAATGGTGAAAATTTTTCTTGAAAAGGTTTTACAACAAATTTAGTTTTGTCACTTTGACTTATAGAAATAAAGGCTAAGAAAAAAATATTTTTATCATTTAATAAATATAAGTTTTCATCCACAAAATCTTTGATACCTATATCAATTAAAGTAATGCTATTTTCATTTAATTGATAAAAAAATATATTCTTAATTTCCAGTAAATTAATGCTTCTTAATAATAATTTAGAAAAACTAATATTTTTATCTTTAGTTAAGTCATTTTTTTCAATGTTGGAAATATTAATATTTTCATTATTATTAACTTTGTTTTGCAACCAATTAGGAGTTAATTCATTTATATCTAAATCAAGTGTAGCAGATAATTTATGCCTATACTCCTCGGGAAGAATTTTAGGAGTTCCTCTATATAAATATTGTTGAAGATAAGCGTCATTTTTATTTAAAATCCTTGATAACTGGCGAAGATTAAATTTAGAGTTTTTAGAAAAATATTCTTTTAATTTTTCTCTTATAATAAATAATTCTTCATCACGAGTTTTAGGGTTTCGATTATTATTTTGTATTTCCATGAATTTTTTTATTTTTTTCTATTCAAACTTTGATTAGCTAAGTCTAATAAGGGTTTTTTAAATTTTGTTTCAGGAAAAAATTCAAGTGCACAAATTGAAGTATCAATAAAGGTTTCAGCTATATTTTTGCATTGTTCAATGATGTTATATTTTTTTATTATATTTAGTGCATTTTCAAAATCTAATTCTTTTTGTTCAAGTTTTTGAAGTGTTCTAATCCAAAATTCTTTTTCCCTGGCATCACTATTCTCCCATGCTAAAATAATTGGAAGTGTTGTTTTTCCAAGCTTAAAGTCATCACCAATATTTTTCCCCATTATATTAGGTTCAGTTAAATAGTCCATTATGTCATCTATAATCTGAAAGGCTAACCCTAGGTGAAAACCGTAATCATAAGCTGCTTTTTGTTGCTTGATAGTTCCATTAGCAATAATTACCCCTGATTGTGCAGATGCTCCAAATAACTCTGCAGTTTTTTTGCCAATTACTTCAAAATATTCTATTCTTGAGGTATCTGGTTTATTAGCTATTTGCATTTGTTGGAATTCTCCTTCCGTAATTTTACAAGATGCGCCAGCTAAAACTGATAAAGCTTCTAGAGATTTTGTTTCAACCATTAATTGAAAGGATTGGGCAAATAAAAAATCACCTGCTAATACACTTGCCTCGTTACCCCAAATTATGTTAGCAGTTTTTCCTCCACGCCTTAATTCAGATTCGTCAACAACATCATCATGTAAAAGAGTAGCAGTGTGAATGAACTCTACTGCCGCAGCAAGCTTAATTGGATTCATTGAGTAGTCATTCAATTGCGCTGCCATAGTTAATGTTAGTAGGGGTCTTAACCTTTTTCCACTAGCATTGATTAAATGCTTTCCAATATCAGCAATTAAAGGTGTTGATTTATTTAATCTATTTATTATTTCTTCATCAACCTTGTTAAGGCTATTTTTAAGAATTTCTGATATGTCTGAAGCTCCAGACGTCTTGCTTTTCTTTTCAATATCATTCATTTATA
>CAJJBL010000119.1 GCA_905182395.1 alpha proteobacterium SCGC AAA536-G10
TAATAAAACGCAGCACAATAGCGTTAAACAAGAATGAGAAAACGGGTTTAAAGTAAAAGCTAACTATTTTATAAGGACAACTATTGTTGATATTTAATTTTTTTATATTTGATTTTAAAAAAACTTAATAAAAAAAATATATTTGTAATGATTAAATACATTTAAAGCTTAATATCTATATTTAATTTAATTGATTTGTTAATATTTAATAACTAAATATCCTTAAAATAGTTCTCATTCTAAAGCTTAATGTTCTTTTCAAACTTAGTTTGATAGTGCTATTAAATTTGGAGAATTAGATGAGTAAACGCTTATTAATAGATGCAAGGCAAACTGAAGAAACAAGAGTAATTACAACAACAAATGATATAATTGACGACTTTGAATATGAAGTTCATTCAAGAAGACAATTAAAAGGTAATATTTATTTAGCAAGAGTTACTAGAGTAGAACCTAGCCTCCAAGCAGCATTTGTAGAATATGGCGGAAACAGACAAGGTTTCTTGGCATTTAGTGAGATACATCCTGATTATTATAGAATACCTGTAGAAGACAGACAAAAACTTATAGCAGAAGCATCGGCTAAAACTGAAGAAGAATTAAGTTCAAATTTAACAAATGATCAAATAGTTGTCGATGATAATGAAGATGATGTAAGTGAAGAAGAACTTAGAAAAGTTAAACGAAATCTCTACCGAAACTATAAAATACAAGAAGTTATTGCTAGACGACAAATACTATTAATACAAGTTGTAAAAGAAGAAAGAGGAACAAAGGGTGCTGCTTTAACAACTTACATATCTATTGCAGGTAGATACTGTGTTCTAATGCCCAATACACCTAGAGGAGGAGGCGTTAGTAGAAAAATAGCTAATGTATCTGATAGAAGACGACTTAAAACTGTTGTTAATACCCTTGATGTATCTCCAGGAATGGCTGTAATAATTAGAACTGCAGGTAGCAAAAGGACTAAGGTTGAAATTAAAAGAGATTATTTAAGTTCAATGAATGTCTGGGAAAATGTAAAAAATCTAACATTAGAGTCAAATGCTCCAGCTCTTATTCATGAAGAAGGCTCTTTGGTTAAAAGAGCAATAAGGGATTTATATCATAGTGATATTGATGAGGTTCTTGTTGAAGGAATAGACGCATATCGTTCGTGTAAAGATTATATGAAAGCATTGATGCCAAGCCATGCAAAAAAAGTTCAACAATACAATGATGACAAAATTCCTCTATTTCAAAAGTATAAACTAGACGCTCAATTATCTGATATTTTCAACCCAAGAGTTACTCTTAAATCTGGTGGATACATTATTATTGATCAAACAGAAGCTTTAGTAGCTATTGATGTGAACTCAGGTAAAGCAACTAGAGAAAGATCTATAGAAGATACTGCTTTAAAAACGAATCTTGAGGCTGCTGAAGAATTTGCTAGGCAAGCCAGACTTAGAGATCTATCAGGCCTAATTGTTATAGACTTTATAGATATGGAAGAAACTAAAAACCGGAATAGCATAGAGAAAAAATTAAAAGAAGCCATGCGTAAAGATAGAGCCAGGATTCAAATTGGAGAAATTAGTTCCTTTGGCCTTCTTGAACTATCAAGACAAAGACTTAGACCTTCAGTAGCAGAAAGCTCTTCAGAACTTTGTCCTCACTGTGGAGGTTCTGGAAGAATCCAGTCTATAGAAGTTAGTGCTGTACAGATTTTACGAGCAATTGAAGAGGAAGGTTCAGACGAAAACAATCTAGCTGTAAACATTCATGCTCATTCAACAGTAATTTTACATATTTTAAATAACAAACGTAGTCAGCTTAGTGAAATTGAAACAAGATATAATATAAAAATAGATTTTACTAATGATAATAGCTTAATACCTCCATTGAAAAAAATTGAAACAATACAAAAGCCAAATCTTAATAAGCCTAATAATAAGCCTAATAATAAGCCTAATAATAAGCCTAAAATGGAACCTGTTGAAAACAAAGAGTTAATCACCTCTAATGATGAAGAAACTCAAATAACAAAAAAACGTGGCCGAAGGATTGGTAGAAGAAAGAAAAGAGTTGAAGACATAAGTTCTTCTGAAAACATTGGAAACAATCTTATAGCAAGTAAAACAGATGATGATCCAATCACATTACCTGAAACCGTGAATACAATAAACCCTGAAGTTACACAAAAAGCAAAGCCAAATAAACAAATCTTTAAAAAAAATAAAGTTCAAGTAGTTTCCAATAATGAAAATAATGAACAAAAGAAATCTGATGAGAATACTAAGACAGAAAATATAAAAAAGAATATTAAAAAAGCTGTAACTAAAATAAATAAAAACGTGGGTGTAGAAAATAATATAGAAGAACCAATAAAATCATCTGTATTGGATAACGGTAAAATCACTACTTTAAGAGAAGTTAAAACATCTTCTCCAATTGACATAGTGACTATAGATGAAGCATCCAAGAAAAAAAACCCTAAGAAAAAAGGATGGTGGTCACTATAAAATTTTTTATATATATAATTTTTATTTTATTGGCTTCAAATTCTTACGCAGCAAATAATGTGCAATTAATTAGAGATGCTGAAATAGAGTTTTTTTTTCAAAGAATTATTAATAATATTATTAAACATTCTAATTCTAAAACTAAAAAATTATACCCTAGGTTAATTTTGAATCCAACATATAACGCATTTGTAGTTGGTACAAACAAGATCTATTTACATACAGGATTAGTGCGTAACGCAAACTCCATTGATGAGATACAAGGTGTATTAGCACATGAAATAGGACATCTACTTTTAAAACATCACACAACAAGACTTATTGATAGAAAAGATTCTTCAAAATACTCAAATATTGCTGCCATAGCAGGTATAGCCTTAGGGTTATCAGGCAATATAGATCCTAACCTTGCAACTGGCTTAATTATTGGGGGACAAGATTTAGCTATTAAGTCTCAACTTCAATTCACAAGAGGACAAGAGACACATGCAGATATTTTCGCATTAAACATTATGAAGAAGTCAAAAATATCATATTTAGGACTTGAGAAATTATTAATCAAATTAAGTGAAGAAGACTTTCTTAACAGAGAAACAAAGAGCAATTATTATAGATCACATCCATTTTCACAATCAAGATTAGACCTTTTGAAGAGATATAAAGAAGGTTTATTAAATACATATACTGAAACAAAGCATTTGATGATTGAAGATAAATTAATTTCTTTAAAATATATTAATAATAAAATTAGATCTTATAACTCAGACCCTTTCAAGACTATAAAAAACAAAATTACTAAATCTGATGACTTATCGCGCTATTCTTTGATAATAGCATATCTAAAAAGTGGGAATTATGATTTAGCTACTCATGGTGTTAAACTATTAATAAAAGATAATAAAAATTATCCTTTTTACTACGAACTGGCAGGTGATATATTTTTTAGTAAAGGTGATTTTGATTTATCTATAGAAAATTATAAAAAAGCACTTAAAATTCTAAAAAATAATTATGATTTATCAAATACTTTGATTAAACTTTCTCTAGCTAAATCACTTTTAAAAAAAAATGATATAGTTAATATTAAAGAAGCTATTAGTTTATTAGAAGATTTAATATTAATTGAATCCAATTGGAGTAACTTATGGAGATTAATTGCACAAGGATATGGTAAAATTGGCAAGATAGGAGTTACATATATTGCACTAGCTGAAGAATCTATTATAAAAAGAGATTTTAAAAAAGCTAAGAAGTATGTAGACATAGCTTTAAAAGATCCTACTCTCCCAATTAATTATAGACTAAGGGGAAACGATATAACTACTAGAATAAAAAATAAATAAAATATCTAATACTAGAAATCATGGTGACAAAAATGTTTAAATACTCTCAAGTAATTAAAATAATTATTATATTTTTTTGCTTTAATTTATTTAATATAAGCTTTGCAAAAAGTCATAATATTGATCAAAGCCAAATTGAACGAATAATTGAAGAATATTTAATAAAAAACCCTGAAAGTATAAAATCAACACTTGAAAAATTAGATGAAACCCTTAAAAGAAAGAAATTTCAAGATACTATAACTTTACTTAACAAAGCAAATAATCCAAGTATAAAACATAATAATTTTGATATTACAATATATGAGTTTTTTGATTATAACTGCGGTTACTGTAAATCAGTGCTTCCTTTAGTGACTGATATTATAAAAGAAGATAAGAACGTTAATTTTGTTTTTGTAGAGTTTCCAATATTATCTCAGGATTCTTATACAGCTTCATTAGCCACCTTAGCTGCACAAAAACAAAACCTATACAATGAATTTCATATATCATTAATGAGCGTTAAAGGTAAAATAGACGAAGGTCAAATTTTTAAAACAGCAAAACAAATAGGCTTAGACATTAATAAGTTAAAGATAGATATGGAAAATCCTGAAATTACTTTAACATTAGAAAAAAATCGTGAAGTTGCAAAATTATTTCAATTAAATGGCACCCCTGCTTTTATCATTGGTAATAAAATATATCCAGGAGCCATTTCTAAAAATCAGTTAAAAGAAGCAATTAAAATTTATCGTAACCGTTAAAAATTTTATATACGGCGACATTATCAAAAAAATGACGTATTGGAATTTTATTAATAATTAGATATAACATTAAAAATGTTGGAGGATTAGATTGAAAAAAAAATTATATATTTTAAATGGTCCAAACTTGAACCTTTTAGGAACAAGAGAGCCTAAAAAATATGGTAACACATCACTTAAAGAAATTGAAAATTTATGCGTAAATGAATGTAAAACATTCGATCTTGATTTGCTATTTTTTCAATCTAACTTTGAGGGAGAATTAATAGAGAAAGTTCATCAAGCCATAGATGACGGATGCGGTATTATTATTAATGCAGGAGCATTAACACATACCTCCATTGCAATCTTAGATGCATTAACAATGTTCAATGGCCCTATAATAGAAATTCATATAACTAACGTTTACGCCAGAGAAAGCTTTCGTCATAAATCATATATCTCGCCAGTTTCAACTGGCATTATAGCAGGATTAGGAATTAATTCATATATTCTTGGAATTAATGCAATCAATAAAATTTTAGAAAATTAATCTCAAGATTGGAATATTTATGACTATTAAAAAAAATAACCATTCAGAAAATTTATCCTTATTAAAATCATTTGTAGAGATAATGAATAGAGATAATCTATCTGAGCTTGAATATGAATATCAGGACGTTAAAATAAAAATTAGTAATAAAATTGCTAATAGCCAACAGAATAATTACCCTGAGGTAAACATACCTATTGATAAAAAAATTACTGAAAACAAAGATCAAGAATTTTCTAAAAATCATCCAGGCGCAATAAATTCTCCAATGGTTGGAACAGCATACGCATCATCAGAGCCGGGAAAAGAATCTTTTGTAAAAATGAACTCATTAGTTAAAAAAGGCGATACATTAATGATTATTGAAGCAATGAAGGTTATGAACACAATTACAGCTCATAAATCAGGCAAGGTAGTTTTTATAGGATTTTCTGACAATCAACCTGTTGAATATAATCAAATATTATTAATAATTGAATAGAAATACATTATGTTTTCCAAAATACTCATAGCCAATAGAGGTGATGTTGCTCTAAGAGTTCTCAGGGCATGTAAAGAGCTAAATATAAAAACAGTGGCAATACATTCTACAGCCGATAATGATGCAATGCATGTTAGGTTAGCTGATGAAAGTGTTTGCATAGGCCCCCCAGAATCTTCTAAATCATATCTTAATATACATGCTATTATAACTGCAGCTCAACTAGTTGGCGCGGATGCAATTCACCCTGGAGTAGGTTTTTTATCTGAGAATGCAGACTTTGCAGAAATAGTTGAAGCGCATAACATTGTATTCATAGGCCCAAAGCCAGAACATATTAGGTGTATGGGAGATAAAATTGAAGCTAAGATTACAGCTAAAAAATTAGGTATTCCATTAGTACCAGGATCAAGTGGTGATATTAAAAATATTGTGCATGCAAAAGCAGAAGCAAAAATAATCGGCTATCCTGTGTTAATTAAAGCTGCATCTGGCGGTGGAGGAAGGGGTATGAAAGTTGCCCAATCTCAAGATGATCTAGAAGAAGCTTTTTTTTCTGCTAAAAGTGAATCCAAAGCTGCCTTTGGCGATGATAGGGTCTATATGGAAAGATACCTAAAAAATCCCAGACATATTGAAGTACAAATTTTAGCTGATAAATTTGGTAATACTGTTCACCTTGGAGAGAGAGATTGTTCAATTCAAAGACGTCATCAAAAAGTAATTGAAGAAGCTCCTTCTCCTGCTATTAATAAAAAAACAAGAGAATATATAGGAAATATAGCTACAAAAGCTGTATCTAAAATGGGATACCTAGGATTAGGTACTATAGAATTTTTATATGAAAATAATGAATTCTTTTTTATTGAAATGAATACAAGACTTCAAGTTGAACATCCCATCACTGAAGCTATTACTGGTATAGATATTGTAAGAGAACAAATTATGATTGCCTCAGGGCTTCCCCTTTCATTTAAGCAATCAGACATTTCTATTAATGGACATGCTATTGAATGTCGAATTAATGCTGAACATCCAGAGACATTTATTCCTTCACCAGGAAAAATATCTCAGTTTCATTCCCCCGGTGGCATGGGAGTTAGAGTTGATGCATGTATTTATTCTGGATACATTGTCCCACCTAATTATGATAGTTTAATTGCAAAACTAATTATTCATGGTGAAAATAGATCACATTGTATTTTAAGGCTTAAGCAAGCTCTCAAAGAAATTATAATTGCGCCAATTTCAACAACGATTGATCTTCATAAAAAAATACTTGAAACAAAAGTGATGGAAGATGGATCTTATGACATTAGATGGTTAGAAGAAGAGTTTTTAAGTTAAATTCATTTTTTATAATTAAGCAGTAATAATTTTGACTAAACACAATCAGTATCTAATTACACCTGAAGATATAATTAAATCATATATGATTGGTGTTTTTCCAATGTCTTTAAATAGAAAAGATAATAATACTTTTTTTGTTGAACCTAAAATACGTGCAGTAATACCTATTCAAAAATTTCATTTTTCAAAAAGCCTAAAAAGATTAATTAAAAAAAAACCTTTTAAAATAACTGTTGATAAAGCTTTTCCTGAAGTTATCCATAAATGCGCTACTATTAATAGAACAGAGACTTGGATTAATTCAGAAATACAAGACTTATTTATCTCTCTTAATAAGATGAAATATGCTCATTCTATAGAGTGTTGGAAAGATAATATATTAGTCGGAGGAATATATGGATTAGCAATTGGAGGTGTTTTCTTTGCAGAATCTATGTTCAGCTCTATATCTAATGGCAGTAAAATAGCCCTTTCCAATCTTGTGGCAAGATTATGGAAAACTGGCTTCCAATTATTAGATGTACAATTTATGAACGAACATCTTTATCAATTTGGAGCCTTTGAGATAAGTCAATTTGAATTTAAAAATAAATTGGCTATCTCTCTTAATCATAAAGCAGATTTTTATTCATTAGAGTTTAATGATGAGGTCTCTTTTGAGTGCTTATCATCATTTGTACAAGATAGTATTGATATATCATAAACAGAATCTTCAAGAGCACTTAATGCAGGACTAGAAGCAAACATCCAACCATTAAATTTTACTTCTGACAATCTATCAGAGTTATCATTTATTATTATAAAAGCTAGAGATTCAGGTTTATCTATAGGTTTAGAAAAAACACATCTCTTAACAAAAATATCCAAAACACCAAATTTATATGATTCTCCAACAAATACTTCAAATGTTTTTATTCTTGCTGTAATTTTATCTAATCCTTGTAAAGTTGCTTTGTTACCTTCAACCCAGGATGAAGCATAAGCATTAATAGGTAAAATAATAAAAATAATGCCTAATATTATGTTTTTAAAACACACAAGATATTCCTTGAATATTATCTAAAGCTGATGGGTTATAATAAAAGATTTATTTTTTTTCACTAGAGAAAACTAATTTACCTAATAAGTCTGTAAAACTAACCGAATCTCTAGTGTCAAAAATAACATCATTATCTTTTAAATATTCCTCAGATGAACCAGGAATTATTTCTATAACATTGCCTCCTAATAGAGATGAAGATGTAATTCTTGCTGAGGAGTCCTCAGGTATTTTTAAATCTTGATTTAAACTAATAATAACCTTTGCATTATAGCTTTCTAAATCTAAATCTAAATCTAATATTTTACCTACAGTAATACCTGATATCTTTACATTATCTCCATTTTTTAAACCTGCCGTTGATCCAAAAATCAGTGTTATTTTGTATGCACCATCTTGATTTTCATTAATTGATTTCATTCCTAAAATAAGGAAACATATTGCTGTTATTAGCACTAATGCACCCATTAATGTTTCAACTGGATTATGCTTCATCTATTTAGTTTCCTACTTTTAGAATCAAATACTTTTACTATTATATATAATTTCTATGATTAATAAATATTATTATATTAGATAGATTTTTTTACATTATACCATGAGTATAGAACAAAAATTAAGCACAATAAAAAAAAAAAATTTATATCCTTTACGAGAACATACAAAATCATGTAGTTTAATAACTAAATATTACTACATATTGTGTTTATCCACAGGGTTACCAATATAAATTTTATCGAAATATAAATTTAAAAACAAAAAATTAAAGGAAAACAAGTATTTATTTTTTTAAAATTATTAATGTTATATTTTTTATAATTTTTAAACAACTTATCCACATGGATAATTATAATAATATATATATTTTTTTATTAAAACGATTAGCAAGAGTTCTTTGATTGTAAAATAAAAGAGGGAAAAAATGAAGTTTAATAGGCACTTTACGAAAAAAGACAATGATGCATATGCTGGTTTAGAATTTAAAACTACGTCAAGTGAGATAAAAAATCCAGATGGAACAGTTGTGTTTAGTGCTCCTAATATTGAAGTGCCTGCTAATTATTCGCAAGTTGCCGCAGATATAATTGCTCAAAAATATTTTCGTAAAGCAGGTGTGCCTATTTACCTAAAAAAAGTTAAAGAAGATAACATTCCATCGTGGTTATGGCGTTCTGAACCAGATACAACTAAGTTAAATGACGTTGCAAAACAAGAACAATTTATTGGTGAAGAGTCTGCAAAACAAGTCTTTGATAGACTAGCTGGAACTTGGACTTATTGGGGATGGAAAGGAAAGTATTTTACAAAAGAAGAAGATGCAAAAATTTACTTTGATGAGATGCGTTTTATGCTCGCAGCTCAGATGTGCGCTCCAAATTCTCCACAATGGTTTAACACTGGTCTTCATTGGGCATATGGCATAGATGGACCAAGTCAAGGCCATTATTATGTTGATTTTGAAACTAAAGAGTTAGTTAAATCTAAAACTTCTTATGAACATCCTCAACCACATGCATGCTTTATCCAGTCAGTAAAAGATGATCTGGTTAATGAAGGTGGAATTATGGATTTATGGGTTAGAGAAGCAAGACTATTTAAATATGGATCAGGAACAGGTTCTAACTTCTCTAAATTAAGAGGTGCTACTGAAGGACTTTCAGGAGGAGGAAGGTCATCTGGACTTATGAGTTTTTTAAGAATTGGAGACAGAGCTGCTGGAGCCATTAAATCTGGAGGAACAACCAGAAGAGCTGCAAAAATGGTTACTGTGGACATTGATCATCCAGATATAGAAGAATATATAAATTGGAAAGTAGTAGAAGAACAAAAAGTTGCGGCTTTAGTTGCTGGATCTAAGTTAACGGCAAAAAATTTAAAGACCGTGATGGATGCATGTAATATTACAACTTACTCGGATGAAGATAGACTAAACCCTAAAGTCAATGTGGAATTGAAAAAATCTATTCTAAATTGCAGAGCTGTAATGATTCCTGAAAATTATATACAAAGAGTAATTCAGTTTGCCGCACAAGGATTTAAAGAAATTGCTTTTCAAACTTATGATACTGATTGGGATAGCGAAGCATACTTAACTGTTTCAGGTCAAAATTCTAATAACTCAGTAAGAGTTAGTAATGAATTTCTTGAAAAAGTCTCTCAAAAAGGGAAATGGGATCTGATTCGCAGAACTGATGGAGGAATACATAAGACAATAGATGCAACAGAATTGTGGGCAAAGATTTCAGAAGCGGCATGGGCTTGCGCTGATCCTGGTTTACAATATGACACAACTATTAATGAGTGGCATACATGTCCTGAAGCAGGAAGAATAAATGCATCAAATCCATGTTCTGAGTATATGTTCCTTGACGATACAGCATGTAATCTAGCATCAATGAATTTATTGCAATTTAAAAAGACAGATGGTTCTTTTGATATAAAAGCTTACGAGTACACCACAAGGCTGTGGACATTGACGTTAGAAATTTCTGTAATGATGGCTCAATTTCCATCAAAAGAAATAGCTCAAAGATCTTATGAATATCGAACTCTTGGCTTAGGTTATGCTAATATAGGTGGATTGTTAATGTCATGGGGCATTCCTTATGATAGCGATCAAGGTAGATCAATATGCGCTGCACTAACATCTATTATGACAGGAATATCATATGCAACTTCTGCTGAAATAGCAGGAGAGTTAGGACCATTTCCTAAATATAAAGAAAACTCAGAAGGTATGTTAAGAGTAATACGTAATCATAAACGTGCATCTGAAGGGAAAACAAGAGATTATGAAGGATTGTCAATTAACCCTGTTCCGCTGATGTCTAAAGATTGCCCCGACCAAAGCTTGATAACAGCTGCAAAACAAGCATGGGTTCAAGCTCTTTCACTTGGAGAAAAGAACGGCTATAGAAACGCACAAGCTACTGTGGTTGCTCCAACCGGAACCATTGGACTTGTTATGGATTGTGATACAACTGGTATTGAACCAGACTTCGCAATGGTAAAATTCAAAAAATTAGCTGGCGGTGGATATTTCAAAATAATTAATCGCGTAGTTCCTGAAGCTTTGGCTCATATGGGTTACGATACTGATCAAATTGAGGATATGCAAAGATATGCTTTAGGTGCAGGCAGTCTTAAGAACTGTCAATCTATAAGTCATAACGCCCTCATATCAAAAGGCTTTACAGAAAAAGAAATTAATTTAGTTGAAGATTCTTTAGAGGCCGCTTTTGATATAAAATTTGTTTTTAATCAATTCACATTTGGAGAAGATTTCTGTAAAAATATTTTAGGAATGAATAGTGAGCAAATGAATGATTTCTCATTTAATATGCTTGAATTTCTTGGCTTTAGTTCAGAAGAAATAGATGTAGCTAATATTCATGTTTGCGGAGCAATGACACTTGAGGGAGCTCCTCATCTTAACAATGAACATTTATCAGTATTTGATTGTGCTAATGTCTGTGGAAGAATAGGTAAACGTTCACTATCAGTTGACAGTCATATTAAAATGATGGCAGCAGCTCAATCATTTATATCTGGAGCTATTTCAAAAACTATAAACATGCCTAATGATGCAACAATTGATGATTGTAGTGACGCATACATGCTCTCTTGGCAGTTAGGAATAAAAGCAAATGCACTTTATAGAGATGGTTCAAAGCTAAGCCAACCATTAAACTCAGCTCTACTTGATGATGAAGATATTAATGAGGAAGAAAATATAACTAATGAACAAAACCTTTCAAAACGCACAAGTGAAGTAGTAGAAAGAATTGTTGAAAGAATTGTTAAAGCAGAAAGAGATAAGCTTCCTCATAGAAGAAAAGGATATACACAAAAAGCTAGCGTTGGAGGCCATAAAGTTTATTTAAGAACTGGAGAATACGAAAGTGGCAAACTAGGTGAGATATTTGTAGATATGCATAAGGAAGGCGCAGCATTTAGATCTTTAATGAATAATTTTGCTATCGCAGTTTCAATTGGATTACAATATGGAGTTCCATTAGAAGAATTTGTAGAAGCTTTTACTTTTACTCGATTCGAACCACAAGGAATGGTAACTGGTAACGACACAATAAAAATGTCTACATCAATTCTAGATTATATTTTTAGAGAATTAGCAATATCTTATCTAGATCGAAATGATTTAGGTCATGTTGGTCCAGATGACTTGGATTCTAGTACAACTGGCTCTGGTGAAAATCAAAGCTTTATATCTGCAAAAGCTGCAAGCAGAGGTTTTGTTAGAAGAGAGCTGAAAGTAGTTTCTGGAGGTGCAAATAATGTTACTGTTATGCCTACAACTAATTTACTTAAGGAAACTGAAGAGCGAATAGAAACCACTAAAGCAGCAGAAACTATGCAAACTACCAACCAATCATCTTCTATAACAAGAGAGCTTGAAGCAAAAATAAAAGGTTTTGAAGGCGAAGCTTGCGGTGAATGTGGTAATTTTACTTTGGTTAGAAATGGCACATGTATGAAGTGTAATACATGTGGAGGAACATCTGGATGTTCATAAAGGATTAAATATGACAAATATAATTGAAGATAAATTAAAACAACTAAACATTACACTTGATGAAGCAAGTAAACCTGCAGGTAGTTATGTACCATATGTGATATCAAATAATTTAGTTTTTATTTCAGGGCAATTACCATTTATAGATGGAACCATAACTATAAAGGGTAAGGTCGATAAAGATGTTTCAATAGATGATGGAATAAAAATGGCTGAAGTTTGTGCTAAAGCTTTATTAAGCCAACTAAAAGCTGCATGTAACGGTGACCTTGATAAAGTTATCAAAGTGGTAAAGTTAGGTGGTTTTGTGGCATCATCTCCTGACTTTACAGATCATCCAAAAATAATAAATGGTGCCTCTGATTTAATTGTTAAAATTTTTGAAGAAAAAGGAAAACACTCTAGATTTGCAGTTGGAGTAGCATCACTTCCATTAAATGCACCAGTGGAAATTGAAGGCATTTTTGAAATCAAAAATTAATCTTTGAGTTATTAAAAATATTAAGCGATAAATTCCAAAATGAAAATAGAGTTAGTATCTGATTTAAGTCTTATTGATAAAAATCAATGGAACAAACTAAATGATACTAACCACCCATTTACCTCATATGAGTTTTTAACTTCATTAGAGCAATCTCAATCTGTTTGCCCTAAAACAGGCTGGACACCTAAACATATAGTTATAAAAGATAATCAAAATACTTTAATAGGTGCATTACCAAATTACTTAAAAATGCATTCTTATGGTGAATACGTATTTGATCATAGTTGGGCAAATGCATTTGAAAACGCTGGAGGATCATATTATCCAAAGTTACTATCCGCCATACCATATACACCCGCTACCGGGCCAAGATTTTTATTTAAAAAAGATGATTTAGATAAAGATAAAATATTTGAGTTAATCGTTGACACAATTCAAAATCTTGTCAAAGACAATAATATAAGTTCTGCCCATATAAATTTTATTACTTCAGATATAAGTAAAAAATTAAATAAAAAAAACTGGATTCAAAGAAAAGGATTACAATTTCATTGGCATAATAATGATTATAAATCATTTGATGATTTTTTAGATAAGTTAAAAAGCACGAAAAGAAAATCTATTAAAAAAGAGAGAAAGAAAATTTTTGATAGCAATATAAAAATAGAACGTCTCACTGGAGATAATTTAAACAATCAAATTTGGGATTCATTTTATCAATTTTATTTAAACACAGTAGATAAAAAATGGGGTGGAGCTTATTTAACAAAAGATTTTTTTTATTTAATTAATGAGAAAATGAGTGATAAAGTTTTATTAGTAGTTGCTAAACAAAATAATATAATCATTGCAGCAGCACTTAATTTTATAGGTAAAGATACCTTGTTTGGAAGGAATTGGGGAGCACTTGTCGATATACCATTTTTACATTTTGAGCTTTGCTATTATCAAGCAATTGAATTTGCTATAGAACACAACATTAAAAAAGTTGAAGCAGGTGCACAAGGGCACCATAAGATACAAAGAGGTTATATTGCCACTTCTACATACAGTTCTCATTACATAGGAAATCAATCTTTTTCATCAGCTATTAAAAACTTTGTTAAAATGGAAGAAAAAGAAGTAAACAAACAAATAGAAATAATCAATACACAAGGCACACCATATTCAAACCAAGACTGATTAGGTGAGCTCGGGAGCATCACGTTTTTTATTATTTTTTTTAAATGTTACGCTTTTTATTTTTTTATCTTTTTCACTCAATGATTCTGTTGTTAAGACTAGTTTATCATTAGATAAATCAACAGATACTGTTCCTCCGTCAACTAAACGGCCAAATAGAAGTTCTTCTGCTAAAGGTTTTTTAATATGCTCTTGAATAACTCGTCCTAACGGTCTCGCTCCAAATGACTTATCATAACCTTTAGATGCTAACCAATCTCTTGCTTTGTCCGTTAAAACAACCGAAACGCCTTTATCAGATAATTGCACTTCTAATTGCATGATGAATTTATCAACCACCATTCTTACCACTTCAAGTGG
>CAJJBL010000120.1 GCA_905182395.1 alpha proteobacterium SCGC AAA536-G10
GCTACAGCTGCACAAAATGGCATAGAGAACTGTCCATCGACTATACTTTTTGGATTTTTTTTATCTAATTCAGGATATCCTATAATATTTAGCGCTGTCTCAGAAAGACCTATTTCAACTTCATCTAAATTTTCTAATGAAAAATTTAACTCATTTCTAAATTCTATTAGACCGTCAATTGCTGCATGACTGTATCTACATGATGGATAGGGTTTAACACCTAAGTTTAGAGTTTCATACTTTGTACCTAGACCTTCTAAAGCTTTAGTTATATCACCTCCAGATACATAAGAATTTAAATATCCCCATTTACCATCAAAAGCATCAGCGGGACCTTTAAAACCTTCGCCAGCCATTATTGCACAATTTAATCCATTTTGTGCAGCTTGACCAACATGAGATCGTTTTGTCCAAGCTCCATCGGCTAGGAATTGCATTGAGCCAGCTGATTGACTAAGAGCTATTCCAAAAGCAGATATAAATTGCTCTTTAGTTAAACCAATCAAATAACCAGCTGCGGCTGCGGCGCCAAATATTCCACATGTTGCTGTTGGGTGAAATCCCCTCTTATAATGCGCAGAGGATCCTCCGGCTAAACCTAATCTTATCTGAATTTCATAACCTAAAACACATGCAGTTATCAAATCTTGTCCAGATGAATTGTTCATTTGCGCTGCAGCTAAAGCAGCAGAAAGAATAGGCGCACTTGAATGAAGCGAAGCTTCGGCATGCGTATCGTCAAAGTCTAGTGAATGAGCTAAACTTCCATTTAATAATGCTGCTGCACCAGGTGTATAGCCTTTATTATCTGAGAAGACATTGCAACTTCCATTATTTAACTCTAATTTTTCTATGGCAGAAACTAAACTAGGGGTTGATTCAGCATCATGTCTTGCTCTTATTATAATTCCTACAGTATCTAAAATTAATAATTTAGTTCTTTTAACAACATCAGCAGGCAGTTTTTTGAATTCAATTTCTTCACAAAATTCAGCAAATTTTTCAGTAATTTTTTCCATAATCATTCCCCACTATTTGTTAGGATAAAATCCTAAACTAAAAATTAATTATGCAAAACAAAAAAATATATTCTATATATAACTCTTTAAACTTAATAAGATAAAATAATGACAGAACCTTATGAATTATGTGCGTCAGATGCTATTAAACAAATACAAAATAAAACCCTATCCATTCATGAATGGGTTTTAAGTTGTCTTAAAAGAATTAAAGAAAAAGAGCCTCAAGTCAAAGCGTGGGCATATCTTGATGAGGATAATGCACTCAATAAAGCAAAAGAGTATGATGAATTAAAATCTAAGGATAAAGTAGGTATACCTTTTGGAGTTAAGGATATTATTGATGTAGCTAACTTACCTTCTGGTCTTGGTACTAAATTTTATAATCATAATATTCCAATTCGTGATGCAGGATCAATTGCTATTGCTAAAAATTATGGTTGTATAACTCTAGGAAAAACCGTTACTACCGAATTAGGTCATCGAGCACCTGGTCCAACTGCAAACCCAAATAATATAGAATATACTCCAGGAGGTTCAAGTTCTGGATCAGCAGCTGCAGTTGCAGATATGATGGTTCCAATTTGTCTTGGTACTCAAACTACTGGTTCTGTGATTAGACCAGCAGCTTATTGCGGTGTGATTGGTTATAAACCTACATATGGAGATTTTGATAAATCTGGAATACTTCCTAATTCACCTTCAATAGATACTTTAGGAATTATGTCTAGATCAATTGAAGATATTTCGTTATTTAGATCAATTTTACTCGAAGAAAAAAATATAATACTTAAAAATATTGATCTAAAAACTATCAAGATTGGATTTGTAAGAACTCCAAATTGGGAAGATACAGACAATGAAACAAAAAATAATTTAGAAGATTTATTTAATAATTTTCAATCAGATAAAATTAATATCATAGAATTAAATTTAGACGATATAATGAATGCTTCAAATAAATTACACATCGATATTAGTGGTTATGAATTTAAAAGATCTATCTCATTTGAACGATTTAATCATCATGATCAATTAAGTGAAGTTTTAAGAAATGGTCGTTTAAATGATGGGTATAATGTAAATAATGATTTATATCAAAAAGCTCTAAAAGAATTAAATATCTTAAAAAATAAAATGGATTTAATTTTTGATGATTTTGATTTAATCATTACACCTAGCGCACCTGGAGAAGCTCTTAAAGGTTTGGAGTTTACCGGCTCTGCCATTTTTAACACGGCATGGTCCTTAATTGGAAATCCTTGCTTAACTCTACCTTTGTTTAAAGGAAAAAATGGTTTACCTATCGGTTGCCAACTCGTTACAAAAGTTGGTAATGATAATCAATTATTAAGTTACTCTAAACAGTTTCATTCTTTATTTATTTAAAATGAGAAACTATCAAAACATCAGGCAACCAAAGAGCTAATGCTGGAAATAATAAAACAATAATTAATACCACTGTATCTGATATACAAAATGGAAATGAGCCTTTGATAACTGTTGTCACAGGTAATCCTGTCACACCACTAACAGCAAATAAATTTAATCCAACAGGTGGTATTACACTTCCTATTTCAATAGCTAATGCTGTTAATATGCCTAGATGAATAGGATCAACCCCTAAGGATAAAGCTACCGGAAAGTAAATAGGAACAGTAAGAACCAAAATTGCGACACCGGTTAAAAACATGGATAGGAATAATAATGAAGCCATTAATACAAAAAGAAACCCCATCTGAGATAAACCTAAAGTTCCAACCCAATCAGCAATCTCCATTGGCCAACCTTTGTTTGCTAAGAAAAATTGAAATACTCCAACGCATCCAAGTAAGAAAAACACTAACGCTGTTAAATTCATTGTCCTAATTGTTGTTGGCATTAATTCTTTTAAAAACAGTTTTCTTTTAAAAATTAGCCCATAAAGTAAAGCGTAACCTGCGGCAACAGCACCTGCTTCAGTAGGTGTAAAAACACCACCATAAAGTCCACCAAGAACAATTACCGGCATAAACAAAGCTGGTAAAGCTTCTAAAAAGCTAGACCCAACTTTATTTAATTCAAATTTACCTCTAGGCAATTTAATTAAAAGAGAAACACCCACAATAATAACAGCGTCACTCATAGCTAACATAAGACCTGGAACAACACCTGCAAAAAATAAAGAAACAATTGATTCTTCTGTGATAACTCCAAATAAAATTAAAGTTATACTTGGAGGTATCAACAATGCGATTCCACCAGCAGATGCAATAACTCCAGCTGCCATCCATTTTGGGTAACCTCTTTTTACTAATTCTGGATAAGCTATGACACTCATTGCAGCTGCCATTGCAGTGGATGATCCTGATATAGCGCCAAACATAACTGCTGCTATTAAAGTTGCATATGCAAATCCACCTGGAACCCAACCAACTAGAGAATCTGCAAATTTAAACAAACCTCCAACCAAGCCAAATTTTTCCATTAAAAACCCGGCATATATAAAAAATGGAATAGCAATTAATGTATATTTAGTAAGAAAAGCAAAAAATGCTTTAAATAATGTTGGATAAGTTAAAAAAGGATCAAAAATTACTATTAAGGCGGTTGCTCCAGCTAGTGCAATACCAATTGGAACTCCAATAAAAAGTAAAGTAAATAAAGACCCTCCTAAAGCGAACACATTTTTCTCCAAATAAAACTTATTAACTTATAATTAAACGTCAGATACTAAATCTAATTTTCCATCCAAGTGCTTTCCTTGAATATAGTGAATTATATCTTCAATCGTTTGTAACAAAGCGATTACTGCCATTATTCCTAGCCCAAGCATAAGCATGAATTGAAACATCCAAAGATCGAAAGTTAAACTCTCTGTTTTTGTATCTCGTAAAAATGATTTAAAAACAGTTGGCCAACCTGTTGCTGCAAGTGAGCCACAAAACATAAAAGTTGATAAAGACACAAATATTTTTAAGATACCTATAGTTCTATAATATTTATAAGCATTCAAAAGCTCTAAAGCTGCGCTCATAACTAAGTGCCCACGTTTGATTTGAGTAATACCTATATATAAAGCTATACTTGATACCATCGCGTAAATAACTGCGTCCTGACCCCATTGAAAAACTACACTAAAAATATATCTTCTAGTTATTTCCACAAGCGCAAATAACAAAGTGCTAATCAGTAATATTCCAGCAATTTTAGAAAAGATTTTATCAATAATAGATTGTAAATTTTGAGAGAAATCAAGAAAAGCATTCATAATTTGATCCTATATAAAAATAGGAACCCATCACATAATGGATTCCTATATAATTTTTTATAAACTAAAGACGTTTTTTAGCTTTTTTATACTTACCAAAATCTTTAGCAAATGCAGTACAATCAGTTTTTTCTAGTGCACTTGAACCCAAAGGATTAGCTTTAACTAAAGCTTTAGCTTCAGCAACAAACTGGTCAACTAACTTATCGCCAGCATCATCAACTTTAGTTTTGATCCATTTATTAGTTGCACCGTTTTCTGCAGTATTCAAAGCACCTGCTTCAGCTGTAGTCATAACATAAATACCAGCCTTCGATTTATCAGTAACCTGATACTTATCTAGCATTTTTTTATCATTACAAAAGTTAATGGCTTTTTGATAAGGAATAAAGTCATTTACAATTATATCTTGTAAAGCATCTTGCTGATCCTTTTTAAGTTTATTCCACCACTTATTACCAGCAGCAATAAAATAATAGTCTCCAACAATACCATTAATTCCTGCAACAGAGAAATAAGGTGCCTGTTCTTTAGTAGCATTAAAGCCACCTAAACTTGTTAAAAGACCATCAATAACACCAGTCTGCAATGCAGAAGGAACGTCTCCAAAAGCCATAGTGGTAGGGTTAGCACCTAATCCACCCAATAGAGCGTTTTCAGCAGGTCCCATACTTCTAACTTTTAAGCCTTTAAAATCAGCAGGAGAAATCATTCTCTTTTTAACTCCACCAGCTCCCATATACATACTTAAATGCCCTGAACCAAATAATTTGATATCGTGCATGTCATTAAATCTCTTTTTAAGGACTCCATATGTTTTGGTAGAATCTAATCCCATGATTGCGCCTGGTGTTGTAAGCTTACCAGCACCAACAAGAACTTGAACATAAGGATCAACTGATGCACCTTTTCCAAATTGTCCTGTCATCATTTCTAAGTTACCATCTGACAATGCTTCCATTGCTCCAGGTACTTTATAAAGAGATTTAGCCCAGTATATCTGAACTTTACTTCCAGGTATTTTAGCTTCTACAACATCCGCAAAATACGCTTCTGCGATTGCTGCTGGATGAGGAGGACCAGAATGATCTGATGCCCATCTAATTTTAACTGGTTCAACAGCAAAACTAGTTGCTGCTGTAGCCATAATTGAAAGAGCACCAACTGCTCCTAATAGTGTTGTTTTAGTTAATTTCATAAAATTTCCTCCGAATATTTATAGAATCCGAAATTATAGATATCCATTCAATTGGTAAACCTTTAATTTATAAAATTTAGAAATATTTAGTTAATATGTTATGCAATGCTGAATTTTGCTAAAAAATTCATTGCTAAATCTCAAAAAACTAAATAACACCCAGCAATCTAAGTTTTCTTATTTGATCATCCGAAAATCCTGCGTTAGACAACACTTCATCTGTGTGATCTCCAAGTTCTGGGGCAGTAAAGTCATCTTGATTATCTTCTTTTAGATGAACAGGAGTTTTTAATAAGCTAATATCAACACCATGCTTAGTTTTTAAAGTTTGAATATTTCTTCTACCTTTTAAAAATGGGTTTTCTAATGATTGCTTTAAATCTAAGATAGGAGCTGCTGGAACAACTCCTCCAAAGTCTTTTAGCCACTCTTTTGTATTTTTTTTCATTAATTCTTCATCTAAAATTTTTGTAAGAATATCTCTATGATCTTGTCTATTTTTAAAATTATCAAACCTTGGATCTTGAGCTAAATCTTTTCGTCCTATGTGATCACATAAAACAGGCCAAAAATCTTCTTTATTACACATTAAATAAATCCAACCATCTTTTGTTTTGTATAATTGACAAGGTACTAAAATTGGATGGGCTGACCTATCTAAGCGTTTACTCTCAAAATCTGTATTCAAAGCCCATGCAGCCATATAACTCTGATTAAACATGGCTGTATCAAATAGATTAACGTCAACATCTCTCCCTATGCCAGTTGTTTTAGCTGATAAAACTGCGCTAACTAAGCCAAAAGACATTGTTAATCCAGACATATAATCGACAACAGAAAGACCAAACCTTGCAGGAGGACCATTAGGCTCTCCAGTTAAAGAAAAATACCCTGCTTCTGCCTGCATCAAATAATCATAACCCGGCCAGTTTTTTCTAGGGCCTTCTCTTCCATAAGCGGAACAATGTGCACAGACAATAGATTCATTATAAACTTTTAATTGGTCATATGTAATACCAAGCTTTTCAGGAACGTCTCCCCTAAGGTTGTTGCAAACAGCATCCGAAGATTTGACCAGTTTTTCTAAAATTTTTTTTCCTTCATCTGACAATACATCTAATGTAATACTTTTTTTATTTCTATTTAAAGCTTGAAAAAAAATACTGGAAGCAGTGTTTCGGTCTTCACCATCAATAAAATATGGACCTATATCTCTTAAATAATCTCCATTTGTACCAGCAGGTTCTACTTTAATAACTTCAGCACCCATATCTGCCAGATATTGAGTTCCAAAAGGGCCTGCACCATATTGTTCAAATGAAAGAATCTTTAATCCACTTAGAGGCAAAGACATTTAAATTATCCTTTATTTACTGTCTCGTTAATGATTTTATCAACTACGCTATGTCCTCTTTTAGCCACAAGAAATGACCTAACCATATCCATTACAATAACGTTATCCTGATTTTTACCAATATGTCTTACTCTAACAATTCCTTGAGTTGGTCTAGACTTAGATTCTCTTTTATCTAAAACCTCTGTTTCAGAATATAATGTATCTCCAACAAACACAGGTGCTGGGATTTTAATTTCCTCCCAACCTAAATTTGCAATTGCTTTTTGACTAGTTCCACTTACACACATTCCTGTTACCAGAGCCAATGTAAAAGCTGAATTTACTAAATATTTTCCAAATTCAGATTTAGAGGCGTAGTTTGCATCAAAATGAATAGGGTGTGTATTCATAGTCAGGTTAGTAAACCATATATTATCAGCCTCTGTAACGGTCCTACCTGGCCAATGTTCATAAACATCTCCAACTTGAAAGTCCTCAAAATATCTACCTGGATCTTCTCTGTATCTTTGTGGCCCTATTTTTCTAATTCCGTAGGTATGCTCATCCATCTAACCCTCCCTAGATATAATTAACCTTGCTACTGACAACACAGGAGCATCAACCATTCTCCCCTGAAATTTAAAGGCCCCTGTTCCTGCTGTCTTTGCTTCTTCTAAAACACCTTTAGCCCACTCTAACTCTTCTTTTGAAGGGTTAAAAGCATCATGAATTGGATTTATTTGATCGGGATGTATAGCAAATCTCCCTTTGAAACCCATTGATTTTACATATTCTGTTTCTGCTTTACAACCATCAGCGTCTCTAAAATCTAACCACACTCCGTCTAAAGCAAGAGTATTATATAGTGCAGCAGCATTTATAATTTTACCTCGTCCATAAGCTAAACTATCTTTACCCATGTCTCCACCTGTTGATGCACAATAATCTGCAGAACCAAAGCCAATTCCAGAAAACTCTATATCTGAACATTCCCAAGTTTCAACATTAGCTATTCCCCTTGGAGTTTCTACTTGAGGTAGAATTAAAACCTTTTTTCCAATGTCATTTAAGAATGTTCTACATTCATCTGGTGATTCTATTTTTGGGATCGCTATAGAAAATGGAAGAGAAGGTAAAGATTTCAACATCTTAATATCTTCTTTATATTCTTCCGTATCTAAAGCGTTAATCCTAAGTAAAAATTTATCAGAATGCCCATCATAATTTCTTTTTGCTAAATCAGCAAAATTAGATCTTCCAATATTTTTTTTATCACCTGCAAGGCCATCCTCGAGATCAAATATAACTTTATCAGCTCCTGAACCTAAAGCTTTAGGCAGTCTCTCAATTTTATCAGTAGGTAAAAATAAAATGCTTCTCAAGGTAATCTCCTGTTTTTTATAAAATTATTATAAATTAAATTCTTTCCTTATTTTTTCCCCATGCTCATTTAATTCAGGCATACTCTTACCATTAGGAATAAAATTATCGTGAATGGCTCCAGGTCCTAATATTTTTACAGTTCCACTTTTAGTATCTATGTCTAAATAATTATTTTGAGGATGGTTTTTTAATTGCTCCATATCAGATATTCTTCCATAAGCAACACTTGCTTCTTCTAATTTATTAATAATATCTTCTCGATTATATTCCATAAATTTATCTTGAATTATTTTTTCAATAAGATCTCTATTTACCACTCTATTAGAGTTTGTTTTAAATTTTTTATCTTGAGCTATATTTTCATCACCTAATACTACTTTACAAAAATTTAACCACTCACGATCATTTTGTATTGCTATAAGTATAGTCAATTCATCTTTGCAAGCATAAGCTCCATATGGAACGATTATAGGATGTGTCATTCCATTTCTTTTGGGTGTTTTATTGTTATAGACATACCCTAAATAAAATGGATTCATCCAATCTGCTAATGAGTTAAACATAGAAACAGAAATATGCCTTCCTTTACCTGATATTCCCCTTTTTATTAGAGCCTGAAGTATAGCTTGGTAAGCAGTCATTCCTGCAGATATATCGCAAACAGAAGCTCCAACTTTTGCCCTACCATCAAAATTTTCTCTGTCGGGAAGACCAGTTATGTCTATTAATCCAGTTTCTGCTTGAATTAGCATGTCATAAGCTTTTTGGTTTTTATAAGGCCCTTTATCTCCAAAACCAGAAATAGAACATGTAATTAATGATGGATATTCTAACCTAAGGCTTTCTATGCTTACACCTAATCTGTCAAATGCGCCAGGAGCTAGATTTTGAATCAAAACGTCAGCTTTAGATATTAGATTTTTTAAAATTAAAAAATCTTTTTTATCTTTTAAATCTAAAGCTATAGATTCTTTCCCTCTATTTAACCAAACAAAATAAGCACTATTTCCAAGAGCATTACTATCGTAATTTCTAGCAAAATCACCTTCTGGTCTTTCTACTTTTATTACACGTGCACCAGCATCAGCTAAACGGCATGAAACATAAGGAGCAGCAACAGCTTGTTCAATAGTAACAACTAATAACCCAGCTAAATCAGTACTTGAATCTTGTTTTTCCATTAACTTACCAAACAATCAACTAGCGAACTAACATTATTAGATTTAGGTTTACTCAACATATTTGAAATTAGTTCTGATTTAGATTTTGACAAAAGAGAGACTGACTTATTAATAATTTTATTTTCTAAAATATTTTTTTCTATTTTATTAGACAAATCATGAGTATTTTTTATAACTTGTGATCCATCATTAATTGAAATTACCGACTGAGTATCAGTTAATTTATCATTAGGAATGATATTTACTTTATCTCTCAAAGATACCATTTTATCTTCAAAGCATACCCCGTCATTATAACTATCAAGATCAGAAGTGTCATTGCCATATATTGACATAGCTGCAGTCAATTTATAAGAAAATTTAGATTCTAATCCTGTTTTAGGCTTTTCAATATTACATACCTTTAGCCACGTTGGATTAGTTTCTATTTGGATTTCCTTTATTGTCTCAGGATTAAAATTATTAACTTTCTTTAACTCATCTAGAGCCTCTAAAAATGAGTGTAACCCATGACAACAAGCATGAAATTTATATTTTATTTCAGGAAATAAAAATTCTGTTCCTAAGTTTTCAATTGCTCTAGGCGGGATTTCTTTATTCCACCCATGTGTTTGAAAAAAACCTTGTTCACATTCAATGCCATCATCACGAGACACAAATCCAAGCTTTGATAATTTAGCTGCTTCAATTCCATTAGACGCTGCCATTCCAGCATGAAATGGCTTTCCCATTGTTCCAAATTGTGACTTAATTCCTGAAGCTCTAGTTGAAACTAAACCAAGAGCATTAATAGTCTGCGATTCATTTAAATTAAGTAATTTAGATGCAACAATAGTTGAACCAAAAGAACCACTAGTTGCCGTCTGATGAAAGCCAGCATTATAATGTGAATATCCTAATATATGTCCTATTCTTGTAGAGACTTCAACACCAGCCATATAAGCAAGAAGAATATCTTCTATTGATGAATCTAATTCTTCCCCCAATGCTAACGCAGCCGGCAAAGCGCTTGAAGTTGGGTGACCTACAAAAAGAAAATGTGTGTCATCATAATCTAATGCATGACCAGTCGCTCCATTTGCTAAAGCAGCTCCTCTTGAAGAAACTTTATGACCAGTACTAATAATCCTTGCCTGATTTACACCTAATTCTTCCATAACCATTTGTGAAACAATTTTTGATACAGGTTCTTTCTTCCCAGCATAAGCAACCCCACACCAATCCAATATTGACATTTTTGCAAAAAATTTCATTTCATCATTAAAACTGTCTAATTTACAATTAGCGCCATAACTTCCAAATAATTGTGTTATCGAAACCATTTCTTCCTCCTTATTATCTTTAATCAAAATAAGCTTCAGCTTGCATTGTCATTCCAGAACCTTTTACAGCACCCCAACAAGAAACACTTCCATCTGGATTTCCTTTTGCTCCAATAATATATTCACTATTAGCAAAGACAGGTGCCATGACTTTATGGTTAAATGATGATACAGCTTTTCCTTTAAGCTTTTCTGCTGCTCTTAATAAAAACGTTGCTTGTAAAGGACCATGAACTATTAAGTCAGGGTAATTTTCTTCATTTTTAGTATACGGATAATCATAATGAATTCTATGGCCAACAAAACCAATAGCAGAGTATCTAAATAATATCGTTGGATGCATAAAAATTGTTTCTGTAAAATCTGCATCGTCAGGTATAATATCAGAAACACCTGAACCACCTCCTGCCTTACTAACATCTCTATAAACTATATTATGAAACTCATGCAATCTTACTTCGTCTTCAACTAAATACTCATATTCAGCTGTAACAAAACATAATTGTCCAGTTCTACCTGTTTTTAACTTTATATCAGAAACTTTTGATTTTTTAATTACCTTATCACCAACCATTAAAGGCTTATGTACTTTAATTTGACTGCCTGCCCACATCCTCCTAGGAAGAGGAACAGGTGGAAGAAAATCTCCTCTTGCAGGATGAGAATCGACTCCAAGCTCATCATTCTTTTTTAAATTCCAACCAAGCATCCAGTGTAAACCAGATGTAGCAGGTTCTCCAATAGCAGGGTTTCCTGGATCTATATTTAATGTAGCCCTATAACGCTGCTCAACAATTGGCGTTAAATAATCTGTAACAATCTCTATATTGCCAAGCCATTTATTTAAATGATTTATATCCAATTCTTCATTAGCCATTTACTGAACCCCTAAAATTTTATAAACAAGTTAATTACATACATAAAATTTAAATATATAAAATACAATAGTTAATCAAATATATGAAATATAATATTAAGATAAATGGAATTTGTAATGCCTTCTCTAATTATACATACAGATCAAAGTTTAAATAATATAATTGAAGAATTAGATTTTAAAAAAATAGAAGAAACATTAAAACAAGTATTTATAAAAATATTAGACGCCGAAGAAGATAAATGCCAAATAATCTGGATAAACAGCAGAATTATTACTTCAGATTATAAAATTTATTGTGAATTAAAATTTAGAGAAACTGATTATAGAAACGAATTTAAAAGAAAAGATTGTTTAGATAATATAGGTAAAATTATCAAAAAAATTTTTAAAGTTAAAGTTCGCTTGCGGTCATTTTCTATTAATCAATCTATTATAACAGCATTAGATATATAACCAATTATTATAATTTAACTCCAACACGGAAGGAAACTAATATGAAAGATGGGATTGTATTAACAAATATTGATGAAAGAGGCGTTGCAGAAGTTACATTAAATCGACCTGAAAGAAACAACGCTTATAATGGAGAAATGATTTCTGAATTAATAAAAAGCTTCACATCTCTTTATAACAATAAAGATGTCAGAGTTGTTATAATAAAAGGTTCAGGAAAGCATTTTCAAGGTGGCGCTGATTTAGAATGGCTTAAAGAAATTGGAAAGTTAAGTGAAGAACAAAACATAGAAGTGTCAAGGAATACCGCCTCTGCAATTAAAGGACTAACTGAATTTCCAAAACCAACTATTGCTCTAATTCATGGTGGATGCTTTGGAGGAGGCACTGGTATGGCTGCTGCAGCTGATATAGTTATTGCCAGCGAAGATGCAATATTCTCTATTACAGAAGCAAAATGGGGTGTCATGGCAGGAATTATTATTCCTCATCTCAATGCTTCAATTGGAGTTAGAAATGTTAGAAGATATGCTTTAACTTGTGAAAGGTTTGGTGCAGAAGAGGCTAAAAATATAGGCCTTGTTCATCAAGTTTGTAAAACTGGGGATTTAGATATTACAGTTAAGCCTATTATAGAAAATTTGTTGCTCTCCGCTCCTAAAGCACTTGAAATAACAAAAAAAAGAGCTCTCATTGAGAGTGGATTAATTTTAAGTGATGAAAAATTTAATGAATTAGTAATAGAACATTCACAAAAAAGAATGAGTGAAGAAGCTACTGAAGGATTAACTAGCTTTCTAGAAAAAAGAACAGCGTACTGGTACAAAAAATAATTTTAAAGGAATAATGCTATGCCGTCTTTGGTTACTAATTCGAAAATTTGGGGAGAAATGTTTGGGACAAAAGAAATGCGAGATGTCTTTTCTGATGAAACAACCGTTCAACTATATTTAGATGTTGAAGCTGCTCTTGCAAGGTCTCAATCTAAGTTAGGGATTATTCCAAAAGAAGCGGGTGAAAAAATAACAGCTGCTGCAAATTTAACATGGATTAACTGGGATACATTAAAAACCAGAACAGAGATAGTTGGCTATCCTATTCTACCTCTAGTTGAACAACTAAGTTTATCAGTTGATGATGGATATGGTCAATATTGTCATTGGGGAGCTACTACCCAAGATATAATGGATACAGCGGATGTGTTACAAATTAGAAAAGGTATAACCTTATTATCAAAAGACTTGAATGCAATAGCAGTTGCTTTATCCAAAATAGTTAAAAAACATATAAATACACCAATGGCTGGAAGAACTCACTTACAACACGCATTACCTATTCCATTTGGATATAAAGCTGCTACTTGGTTATCAAGTATAGATAGACATACAAAACGATTGGAAGAAATTAAATCTCGTGTGTTTAACGTTTCATTTTTTGGGGCAGCAGGAACTCTTGCTTCTCTTGGAGAAACTGATGGCTTGCAAACACAAGCCAACCTTGCAAAGGAATTGAATCTAAACGTACCAGATGTAAGTTGGCATTCAATAAGAGATAATTTTTGTGAAGTTACAGGTTGGTTGGCTTTAGTAGGAGCATCTTTAGGCAAAATTGCATACGACGTTATGTTAATGATGCAAACTGAAATTCAAGAAGTAGCGGAACCTTTTCTTCATGGAAGAGGAGCGTCATCTACAATGCCTCAAAAAAGAAACCCTATATCGTCAGAAGTGATGTTAGCTTGTTCAAAGCTATTACGAGAGCATCATTCATCAATGCTAGACGCAATGGTTCTTGATCATGAAAGAGCAACAGGGCAATGGCATGTTGAATGGTATACTTTACCAAATGCTTTTATTATTTCTTCTGCTTGTTTAAGTTCTGCAAAATATCTTCTAGAGGGTTTAGAAATATCTGTAGACAATATGAAAGACAATATGAATAAGACTAATGGCTTAATAGTTGCAGAATCTGTTATGATGTCTTTAGCTCCTCATATTGGAAGACAGGTAGCACATGATATAGTCTACGAATGTTGTAGAGATTCTTTAAAAAATAAAACTCCATTTATAGATGCATTGCTATCCCAAGCGGCCATTTCAAATATTTTTAATAAATCTCAATTAGTTAAAATAGTTAATCCTGCTAACTACTTAGGCGCAGCTCCTGCAATGGCTCAAAGGCTTCTGGATAACAGATAATTTTATACAGGAAAAACTAATGAAACTATTAATGTCTAAAATAGAAATTGAGCAATTTTTAAAAAAAGAATTTCCACAAGTTAGTCAAAGTTTTAAGATTTTAGCTTTAGATGCCGGTTCAATTTCTATGCTAATGAATATTACTAACGAACACCTTAGGCCAGGAGGCACTGTATCGGGGCCAACAATGTTTCTACTTGCTGATGTTAGCTTTTACCTAGCAACGTTAAGTTTGATAGGACCTAAAAGTCTAACAGTTACGACTAACTGTTCTATTAATTTTTTAAGAAAACCTAGTGAAGATAGTTTGATTAGCGAAACAAGAGTTTTAAAAATTGGAAAAACTCTGAGTGTTGGAGACGTGTTAATATATTCAAAAGGAAATAAAAAACCAGTTGCTCACGCCTCTTTAACTTACGCTATACCAAAGGATTAAATTATAAATTTAAATTCTATCATTATGCCACATCAAATGATCATTCATAAAAGTTGAAATAAAAAAATAGGAATGATCATAGTTTGGCTGCATTCTTAATTCTAAATTAATTGAAGTATTCTTACACGCTTCAGTTAATAGCCAAGGCCTTAATCCTTCATCAAGAAAGCTATCTGCTTCACCTTGATCAATTAAAATCTCAGGAAAAGTATGCCCGTTTTTAACTAAGGCAACGCTGTCATACATACTCCAATTTTCTTTATTTAATCCTATATATTTTTTAAACGCTTCACTAGACCAACCAGCTGAAGAAGGTTCAACAATTGGAGCAAAGGCTGAACAACTTTTATATTTTTTTGGATTTCTTAAAGCCATTATCAATGCGCCATGTCCTCCCATAGAATGACCAAATATACTTTGCCTAGACATATCAAAATCAAAATTAGCTTCTATCAGTTTTGGCAGTTCTATTGTTACATAGCTATACATATTATAATTCTTACTATAAGGAATCTCAGTTGCATCTAAATAAAACCCAGCGCCTGATCCAAATTGCCAGTTATCCTTTTCATCAGGCACATCTTCTCCTCTTGGGCTTGTATCTGGACAGATTATAACTATACCAAGTTCAGCTGCTTTTCTTCTATATTCTCCTTTTTCTAGTACATTTAAATGACTGCATGTTAAACCTGACAAGTACCATAAAACAGGAGCATTTTTATAATTTGGAGGCATAAAAACGCTAAACGTCATCTCACAATTATTTACTAACGATTTATGAGAATAGATATATTGCTTCCCTCCAAAAGAATATGATTCTGATATTTTTTTCATTAAAAAACCACAACAGATCTAATCGACTCACCTGAGTGCATTAAATCAAAACCTTTGTTAATATTTTCTAGTTCTAAAGTGTGCGTAATCAATGGATCAATTTCAATTTTTCCTTGAAGATACCATTCTACTATTTTAGGAACATCAGTTCTTCCCCGAGCTCCGCCAAAAGCAGTTCCCTTCCAACTTCTTCCAGTTACTAATTGAAAAGGTCTGGTTGTAATTTCTTGCCCTGCTCCAGCAACTCCAATAATTATACTTTCTCCCCAACCTTTATGAGTACATTCAAGAGCTTGACGCATAACATTTACATTACCAATACACTCAAATGAGTAATCAGCCCCTCCTCCAGTAAGTTCAACAAGATGATTAACTAAGTCACCCTTAACTTGACTTGGGTTAACAAAATGTGTCATTCCAAATTTTTTACCCCAAGCTTCTTTTGTATCATTCATGTCAACGCCAACAATCATATTTGCACCGATCATTCTTAAACCTTGAATAACATTAAGACCTATTCCTCCAAGACCAAAAACTACTGCTGTACAACCTGCTTGAGCTTTTGCAGTATTTATTACAGCTCCAATGCCAGTCGTTACACCACATCCAATATAGCAAATTTTATCAAATGGAGCTGATTTGTTTACCTTTGCTAAGGCAATCTCTGGAACAACCGTATAATTAGAAAAAGTTGAAGTTCCCATATAATGAAGAATAGGTTTCCCATTTACAGAAAACCTGCTAGTTCCGTCTGGCATCAATCCTTGACCTTGAGTAGTCCTTATTGCCTGACATAAATTTGTCTTGGGATGTAAACAATATTCACATTCTCTACATTCAGGAGTATACAAAGGTATCACGTGATCCCCTTCTTTTAGAGAAGTGACCCCCTTACCAATTTCTTTAACTATTCCTGCCCCTTCATGACCTAAAATGGCAGGAAACATCCCTTCTGGATCATCTCCAGATAAAGTAAACTGATCAGTATGACAGATACCGGTTGCCTTTATTTCCACTAAAACCTCTCCTGCACGAGGCCCTTCAAGATCAACATCCATAATTTCA
>CAJJBL010000121.1 GCA_905182395.1 alpha proteobacterium SCGC AAA536-G10
AAAGGACAAATTATAATTGATAAAGGGGCCTTTAAGGCCGTAACTAAAGGAAACTCAATTTTGGCTGCAGGCATAATTGGAACAGAAGGAAATTATGAAAAAGGCGATTTAATTAGAGTCCTTGATGAAAATAAAAAAATTATTGGAAAAGGGCTTATTCACTTCAATAATTCAGAAGTAAATTTAATTAAAGGGTTTAAAAGCGAAAATATTGAAGTAATATTAGGATATAGAGGTAAGGACGAAGTTGTTCATAGGGACGACTTTGTATTAGAAAATTATTAAGAGCAAAATAAAATGAATGATCATGTTAATATCTATAAAGATGTAAGTCTCATAAATAAAAAGTCTAAAGCTGCTTTTAAAATTATTTCTTTAAGCAATTCCAATGATCGAAATTTAGCTATTTTAAATACAGCTGAAATTATTAAAACTAATATTAATAATATACTAGCGGCAAATGAAATTGATATAAATAACGCTAAAGACAAAAATCTAAATAACGCATTCATTGATAGACTTATGTTAAATGGTGATAGAATCAATAATATTATTCTTGGGTTAATTAATATTAGTAAAATGGATGACCCTTTAGGTTGTGAGTTAGCAAGATGGAAACAACCTAATGGCCTAGATATTTCAAGAGTATCAGTTCCTCTTGGAGTTATTGGAATAATATATGAATCTCGTCCAAATGTAACAGTTGATGCTGGCAGTTTATGTATTAAATCAGGAAATACTGTTATACTTAGGGGGGGATCTGATTCTATTTATACTTCAAGGATCTTTACACAATTTCTTCGTGAAGGCCTATTATCTGCTAATTTACCCTCAGACACTGTTCAAATGGTTGACAGCACAAATAGGGAAGCGGTAAGCGCAATGCTCCAAGCAGTTGGAGAAATAGATGTTATTATTCCTAGAGGTGGAAAATCTTTAGTAGAAAAAATACAAAAAGAGGCAAGAGTTCCTGTTTTTGCTCACCTTGAAGGAATATGTCATGTGTATATTGATAGTGAAGCCGATATAGAAAAAGCAATAAAAATTGTTGTAAACTCTAAGATGAGAAGAACTGGAATATGTGGTGCATTAGAAACACTTCTGATTGATAAGAAAATAAGTAAAAATGTAATACCTATTTTAGCTCATAAATTAAGAGCGAAAGGATGCCAATTAAAAGGGGATGAAGAAACGATTCTAATTGATAAAGATATTAATTTAGCATTTGATGTAGATTGGAAAACTGAATATCTTGATGCTATTTTATCTATCAAAATAGTTGACGGTGTAAATGGGGCCATTAAGCATATAGAGGAGTATTCTTCGCATCATACTGAATGCATTATCACTGAGAATAAAAATACTGCCGATATATTCTTGTCTAAGGTAGATAGTGCTATAGTTATGCATAATGCTTCAACTCAGTTTGCTGATGGGGGTGAATTTGGTATGGGAGCAGAAATAGGAATTTCGACTGGAAGAATTCATGCTAGAGGTCCAGTAGGAGCAGCGCAGTTAACTAGTTTTAAATATATAGTTAGAGGTAAAGATCAAATTCGTGATTAACAACGATAAAAATCATATTGAAATTAAAGATTTTAAAAATAATATAGCAACGTGCTTCTCTTACTCAAGAAAAAGGAAAATCGGAATATTAGGCGGATCATTTAATCCAGCTCATATAGGCCATGTACATATTAGTGAAATAGCAAAAAAGGCACTCAAATTAGATGAAGTTTGGTGGCTTGTTGCTCCTCAAAACAGACTTAAACTCAGCATAGATATGGAAGGTTTTAGTAAAAGATTAAATCAAGCAAGATCCTTAACAAAAAAAAATAACTTCATAAAAGTAATAGATTTAGAGAAAAAAAATAATCTTTTTATTTCTTATGAGACAGTTAATTTTTTAATAAAAAAGTCATCAAAAGCAAAATTTATTTGGTTAATGGGAAGTGATATATTAAAAAATTTTGGTAAATGGATTAAACCATCACAAATTTCAAAAAAAATGCCTGTTGCAGTAATTGAGAGACCCGGTTATTCTTATTCTGTAATGAATAGTAAAGAAACATTCTTGCTTGGAAAAAAAATAAACCCATCTAAAAGCAAACTACTATATTTGAATAAAAATCCTTCTTGGGTTTTTATTAAAAAAAAATTAGTAGCTATTTCATCTACAGAAATAAGATATTTAAAGTCAAAAAATCAAAAAGGTTAAAAAAAAATGAAAAACAGTAAATCCAATTCTTCTAAACAGTTATTAAAATTAGCTTTAGAATCTTTGGAAGACGATAAAGCGATTGATGTTATAAGTATCAATCTTATTGGAAGAAGTAGTATTGCCGATTTTATGATAGTTGCTAGTGGAAATTCAACAAGACAAGTTGCCTCAATGGGAAATAATTTAATAAAAAAATTTAAAGATATTGGTATTCGTGTTCCTTCTCCTGAGGGCATGTCAAATGGTGATTGGGTTCTAATTGATGCAAGTGATATTTTAATCCATATATTTCGCCCTGAGGTAAGAGATTTTTATAGCCTAGAGAAAATGTGGCTTAAGAATGAAAAAGATGAGCTTATTGCTTCAAATGAAAAATAAATAATGAAATACATTATTTCATCTATAGGTAAATCTTCAAAATCTGATGAAGAAAAAATTACTCAAAAATATTTAAAAAGATTAAAAAATGTTGAGTTAAACCAATATGAAGCGAAAACAAATAATGTTAAATTAAAAATAATAGAAGAAGGCACTAAATTAATAAAATCAACACCTTTAAATGCTAAATTAATATTACTTGATGAGCAAGGAGAAAATTTATCAAGTAAGGAGCTTGCTAAATTAGTATTGGATTGGAAAGAAAATAGTATATCATCTATAAATTTTGCAATTGGAGGTCCATACGGAAATGGAGTTGAAGTAAAAAAGGCTGCTGATAAAATGATTGCTTTTGGGCGTCAAACATGGCCTCACCAAATGGTTAAGATAATGCTTGCTGAACAAATTTATAGAATTGAAACTATTTTAAGAGGTCATCCTTATCATAAATAAATATATATAATTATGGAATATCTAAAATGGAAAATAAGAAAAGAGCCCCTATAATATTGTGTATAATGGATGGATGGGGAATAAACAAAGATATAAATCATAATGCTGTTGCTCAAGCAAAAACACCAAACGTTGACAACCTATCAAAAACATATCCCTTTTCTACACTTGAAGCATCTGGAGAACATGTAGGATTACCAGTTGATCAAGTTGGAAACTCTGAAGTAGGACATATGAACTTAGGCTCAGGAAGAGTTGTAATACAAACTCTTCCAAGAATTAATCAAGCATTCGAAAATAATGAAATTAAATTAAATAAAAATTTTAATGAATTTACTAAAATACATAATCAAAACAACACTATCCATTTACTCGGATTATGCAGTGATGGAGGTGTCCATTCTCATATGAATCATATCATTTCTATTTCTAAACTATTAGATAAAAAAAATATTAAAACAGTAATCCATATTTTCTCAGATGGTAGGGATAGCTCTCCATTACAAATTGGAGATATTATTAAACAATTTGAAAAATCTTTGCCTAAGTCAATAAAAATTGTTAGCCTTATTGGAAGATATTTCTCAATGGATAGAGATAATAGATGGGATAGAATAAAAAAATCTTTTGATCTCATTACCTATGGTACTCATGAAAGAAAATCAGGAAATATATCTTCAGCTATTAAATTAGCATATGAAACCGGTGAAACAGACGAATTTATTTCTCCTACAGTTATAGGAGATTATTCTGGTATTCAAAATGGTGATAGCTTACTCATGGTGAACTTCAGATCAGATAGAGTTAGAGAGCTATTAACTTCTTTTTTAGATCCTAATTTTAATAAGTTTGAAAAAAAATCAAATACTCCTTTTTTTTCTAATTCTTTAGGCATGACAGAATATTCTGAAAAACTTTCTTCTTATATGAAAAGTATTTTTTCAAGTAATAAAATTCAAGATACACTGGGTGAAATTATATCTAAAAATAATTTAAAACAGCTAAGATTAGCTGAAACAGAAAAATATCCACATGTAACATTTTTTTTTAATGGTGGAAAAGAAACTGTTCTTCCTGGTGAAACAAGATTAATGATCCCTTCTCCTAAAGTATCAACATACGATCAAAAACCAGAAATGTCGGCTCATCAAGTTGAAGCTGAATTAATTAAAGCTATTGAACTTGAAATTTATGATTTAATTATAATCAATTTTGCAAACCCCGATATGGTAGGACATACTGGGAACCTTAATGCAGCTATTATTGCTGTTGAAACAATAGACAAAGCAATAGGTAATGTAAAAAAAGCGTTAGATAAAACAAATGGTATAATGTTAATAACTGCTGATCATGGAAATTGTGAAGTAATGATGCACGAGAAAACCAAAACGCCTCACACTGCCCATACATGTAACAAAGTACCATTAATTTTAATTTCAAAAAATAATAATTTAAAATTAAACAATGGGAAATTAGCTGATATTGCGCCTACTATTCTAGATCTTTTAAAGATAGAAAAGCCAATTTCTATGAATGGGAAATCATTACTATTTTAGTAAGTAGTTTGTTATAAATTATCAACAAAACTTGCTAGATTAAATTTGTTCTATATTATTTAATTATTAAAATAATTCAATTATTACAACTTTTAGGAAATTAAAAAATGATTCATAATTTATTTAAAAATAAAACTTTTATATTTTTAATTATATTTTCTTCATTTCTAATAATATTGGGATTTCTTCCAAATAATACTCTTAATGCACAATCAAATCGCCAAGAAACATATAAACAACTTAACCTTTTTGGAGATGTTTTTCAAAGAGTCCAAGAACAATACGTAGAAGAAGTTACGGATAAAGAATTAATTGAATCAGCTATATCTGGAATGCTTCAATCTCTTGATCCTCATTCTTCATATTTAAGTGTAGAATCATATGAGGATATGCAAGTTAAAACAAAAGGAACGTTTGGAGGCCTAGGAATTGAAATCACTATGGAAGATGGTTTTGTTAAAGTAGTATCACCCATAGATGATACACCTGCAGCTTTAGCTGGAATGCAGTCTGGTGATCTAATTATAGCAGTAAATGGTGAATCATTAAGAGGTCTATCAATTAACGAAGCAGTATCTCAACTTAGAGGACCTATAGGAAGCAAAATTAAAATTACAGTTGTCCGTAATGAAGAAGAACCATTTGAACTAGAAATAAAAAGAGATATTATTAAGATTACGTCAGTTAAACACAATGTTATAAATAATGTTGGATATATCCGTCTAACTACTTTTTCAGAAACCACTACAGAAGGGTTAGAAATTGCTGTTGAAAAAATACAAAAAGAAATAGGTGATAACTTTCTAGGTTTAATCTTAGATCTTAGAAATAATCCAGGCGGTCTCCTTAATCAATCAATATCAGTATCAGATGCCTTTCTTAATCAAGGAGAAATTGTATCAACTAAAGGTCGAAAAAAAGATGATGCATCAAGAGTGTTTGCTAAAAAAGGAGATATAATAAACGGAAAACCCCTGGTAGTATTAATTAATAGTGGGTCAGCTTCTGCAAGTGAGATTGTAGCTGGAGCTTTAAAAGATCATTCTAGAGCTATCATTATTGGAACAAGAAGTTTTGGCAAAGGATCAGTCCAGTCAATTATTCCACTTGCTGGTAACGGAGCTATGAGGCTAACAACAGCAAGGTACTATACGCCCAGTGGAATATCAATTCAGGCAAAAGGTATACAACCTGATATTATAGTTGAGGCAGGTATCACCGAAGCTAATAAAGATAAGAAGAAAAATAGGCGCGAAGAGAACCTAAGAGGTGCATTAGATAATAAAAATAAAAAGTCAAAGGATGAAAATCCAGAACCTAAGATTAAATTGACGGTCACTGAAAAACTGATACAAGACAACCAAGTATCAAGAGCTATTGACCTTATTAGAGGTATAAGTTTATTTAGCAATAAAATTAATAATATTTCCAAAAACTCATTAAGCTCAAAAAAATAAATAGTGATAAATAATGAATATGTCTAAAAACATACCGCTCTTAAAAAGACCTTATAGATCTTGCGTAGGGTTAATGGTTTTTAATAAAATTGGTCAGGTATTTTGTGGACAAAGACTGGATAATAAAGCTGAAGCTTGGCAATTGCCCCAAGGTGGTATAGACGAAGGAGAAACACCTATTGAAGCTGGCTTTCGTGAGTTAAAAGAAGAAACAAGTATAGTTAACGTTGAATTTGTTAGTGAATATCCTGAATGGCTAAATTATGACATTCCTTTACCCCTTGCAAATGCTTTATGGGAAGGAAAATTTAGAGGACAAACTCAAAGATGGCTTCTTTTTTCATTCACTGGCATTGATAATGAGATAAATATAAATACCGCACATCCAGAATTTAAAAACTGGGAGTGGATAAATCCAACCCAATTACCACTAAAAGCTATTTCTTTTAAACAAGAGATTTATTCCAAGATAAATAAAGCCTTTATCCCAATAATAAACAATTTTAATAGTAACAAATAATAATAAAGGCAAATGATATGTATAAAAAAGGTTTTAATTATATCGATTTCGTAAATCGAGTAGAAAAGATCTTAGAGTTAATAGAGAGTAAACCTAATAATTTTAAACATATATTTACTGAACTTTTTGATAAAGATTTTAAATCACAGTTAACTTTTATTGAAAAATTAAATAATGGTTCATTAAAAGGTTTAATAATTTCTATTAAAGATTTGTTTGATGTTAAAGGGTATAAAACTCGTGGTGGATCAATTTTTTTAGATCCATTGCCTTCTACAAAAGATGCTGATTGTATTTCTTTATTAAGAAATGCAGGAGCTTTATTACTTGGTCATACTAATATGACTGAACTTGCCTATTCAGGACTTGGTATTAACCCCCATTATGGAACACCTGAAAATCCAATATATAAAGGATCCGTTCCTGGTGGATCAACATCTGGCGGAGCGGTTTCAGTTGCGCTTGATATCTCTGACGTAACAATTGGAACAGACACCGGCGGATCAACTAGGATACCAGCTGCTTTCACAGGTATAACTGGCTTCAAACCTACACAAGACACAATTTCTAGAGAAGGTTCTTTATCACTATCTAATTCATTAGACAGTGTAGGAATAATGGGGAAAAATATTACACTTTGTAAATTAGTTTACGATGTGATGATTAATAAACCTAAGTCTAATAATATTAATGTTCTCAATAAAAATTTTACTATGATTATACCTAGTAACTTTGGATTTGATAAAGTTGAGAAAGATATTCAAATATCATTTGACTTAGCTAAACAAAAAATAATTGATAGCGGAATTAATGTTATTGAAAAGAATTTACCTATCTTAGATAGTTACAAGAATATTCCATTATGGCAATTCGCAGCAGTAGAATGTCAAACAGAGTATTTTGATGCTTATAAGGAAAAATCTAAATTAATTGATCCTAATATATTTAAAAGAATGGATAGAGCTAATGAAGTTAGAGCAGTAGAATACAAATTATTATTAAAAGTAAGACAAGAAATGATAAAAGTGTTTAACCTGCAATTAGAAAATAATTTTTTACTACTTCCAACTGTAACAGCAAAGCCACCATTGCTTAAAAAATGCGAGGACCCTGAATATTATGATGAGGCTAATTTGATATCACTTAAAAATACTACACTTGCAAATTTTATGAATGGTTGCAGTATATCACTTCCTTTTTCACACAACAAAACCACAATGGGTATTATGTTAAACGCTGCAACAAATATGGATCATAATCTTTTGGAAATAGGGTCAATAGTAGAAACAATACTAAAATCATAAATATATTTATTTATAATTAATTTATTTGATCTATTACAGCTTGAATAAATAAAGCATTTTTTGATGCTAATTCAGCAATAGTTTTATCAGAGTTACTTTCTTCAGATTTAAATTGAATAAGTCTCTCTTCAAGCATTTGTTTGTTAGATTTATCAAGCTTTTCAGCCCTTTCTGCTAAAATGACAACAGAGTTTTCATTAATTTCAGCAATTCCACCGTCTATCATAACTCTTGTTATAATTTTATTGTCATTATAAATATCAATAACACCTCTATCAAGAGTAGACATTAAATGAGAGTGCCTTGGTAATGCACCTATGTATCCATCAGAACCAGGAATGACAACCATCTCTGCTGGTTCTGAAACAATAACCTTGGATGGAGTTACTATTTCCAAATTAGTTGTTTCTGCCATTTTTACCTCTTGTGAAATAAATTCATATTGATTAAGCGGCTTCTTTTGCTAACTTTTTAGATTTTTCAATAGCTTCTTCTATTGTTCCAACCATATAAAAAGCTGCTTCAGGTAAATCATCATACTTTCCTTCAGTGATACCTTTAAATCCCTTAATAGTATCCTCAAGTGAAACAAGAACTCCAGGAGATCCTGTAAAGACTTCTGCTACAAAAAATGGTTGTGATAAGAACCTTTGAATTTTTCTCGCTCTAGTAACAACTAATTTATCTTCTTCTGATAATTCATCCATTCCTAAAATAGCAATAATATCTTGAAGAGATTTATACTGTTGAAGAACTTCTTGTACTCTTCTTGCTATATTATAATGCTCATCTCCAACAATTCTTGGGTCTAACATTCTAGAAGTTGAATCTAATGGATCAACAGCTGGATAAATACCAATTTCAGCTATTTGTCTTGATAAAACCGTAGTTGCATCCAAGTGAGCAAATGATGCTGCAGGAGCAGGATCTGTTAAATCATCCGCTGGCACATAAATGGCTTGAACAGAAGTAATAGAGCCTTTAGTTGTTGTTGTAATTCTTTCCTGCAAAGCTCCCATATCTGTAGCTAATGTAGGTTGATATCCAACAGCCGATGGAATTCGACCTAATAGAGCTGAAACTTCAGATCCAGCTTGAGTAAATCTAAAAATATTATCTACGAAGAATAGAACATCCTGACCTTCTTCATCTCTAAAGTATTCAGCTAAAGTTAATCCTGTTAAAGCTACTCTTGCTCTTGCTCCAGGAGGTTCATTCATTTGACCATAAACTAACGCAGCTTTAGAACCTGGTCCATCAGGCACAATCACACCAGATTCAACCATCTCATGAAAAAGGTCATTACCTTCTCTAGTTCTCTCACCTACCCCAGCAAAAACAGAATATCCACCATGTGCTTTTGCTACGTTATTAATTAATTCCATAATTAGAACAGTTTTTCCAACTCCTGCACCACCAAAAAGACCAATTTTACCTCCCTTTGCGTATGGAGCTAAAAGATCTACCACTTTAATACCTGTAACTAAAATTTCAGAAGATGTTGATTGTTCAACATAAGCTGGAGCATCTCTATGAATAGGCAAATACATTTTAGCTTTAACCGGCTTACCATCATCAACAGGATCACCAATAACGTTTAAAATTCTTCCTAATGTCTCTGGGCCAACTGGAACTGTTATTGGTGCACCAGTTTGGATAACTTCCATTCCTCTTACAAGACCATCAGTACTATCCATCGCAATTGTTCTAACCTCATTTTCACCTAAGTGCTGAGCGACTTCTAGGATAAGTTTTTGTCCACCGTTATCAATCTGAAGAGCATCCAATATAAAAGGAAGATCTCCATCAAACTCTACATCAACAACCGCACCAATGACTTGTGCTACTCTTCCAGAATTTTTCTGTGATGGTTTTTTTGCCATTATTTTACTCCATTCGATTTTTTTAATAATAAATTTTTATAAAGCTTCTGCGCCTGATATAATCTCAATTAACTCGCTCGTAATAACCGCCTGTCTAGTTCTATTATATTGCAAAGTTAGCTTATCTATCATTTCTCCAGCATTTCTAGTAGCGTTATCCATTGCAGTCATTCTAGCTGCCAATTCACTAGCAGTACTTTCAATTTGTGAACTAAACAATTGCGTAGCTAAATTACGCGGCAACAAATCATTTAGTATTTCTTCTTCACTTGGTTCAAACTCAAATACAGAATTTGAAACATTTTCTTCTATTTTATCTTCTTTAACTTCAACGGGTATAAGCGATCTATATGTTACTTCTTGAGCAATTGCGGAAATAAATTTATTATATATTACTCTACAATTTCCAAATTCATTGTTCTCAAATAATGTAATAATCTTCCTTGCTAATATTTCTGCATCTGAAAAATTTGGTTTTCCTGATTTACCTTCTATTCTATCAATATAAAGATCTCCAAATTCTCTATTAAGAGCGACTGCTGATTTCTTTCCTACCATCAACAACTTTACTTTAATTCCGTTGTCAGTTAATAGTTTTACTTCTTTACGAACAGCTCTAGTTATAGAGCCATTAAAACCTCCACAAAGCCCCCTATCTGCAGAAAAAACTACTAATAATTGAGTTTTATTATCTTCTTTCCCAGTTAATAGATCTACAGAACTACTACTAGAATTAGATACTAATTTAGACACAACATTATCCATTAAAGAGGTATAAGGCCTCGATGCCAAAGCTTGATCTTGAGCTTTTCTAAGCTTTGCGGCAGCAACCATCTTCATTGCTGAAGTGATTTTTTGAGTGGACTTTACAGAACCAATTCTATTTTTTAGATCTTTCAAAGAAGGCATATTAACCTATCCTATTTAATTTTTATAAATATTAAGCGTAGCTTTTTACTAATTGATCTAATGTTTCTCTTAGAGCCTTATCAGTCGAATCTGATATCGATTTATCCTTGCTAATATCCTTAAGTATTGAAGAATCCTTAGCTTTTAATTTTTGAAGCAAAGCCTTCTCAAAATCACCTATACTTTGTGTAGGAATTTTATCTAAATATCCTTTTACGCCAGCAAAGATAACTGCTACTTGTTCTTCAACTTTCATAGGAGAATACTGAGATTGCTTTAATAACTCAGTTAATCTTTCACCTCTTGATAAAAGCTGTCTAGTAGAAGCATCCATATCTGAAGCAAATTGAGCGAATGCCGCCATTTCTCTATATTGAGCCAAATCTAACTTGATTGTTCCTGCTACTTGTTTCATAGCTTTAATTTGAGCAGCAGAACCAACTCTTGAAACTGATAAACCAACATTAACCGCAGGTCTGATACCTTTATAAAATAATTCTGTTTCAAGAAAAATTTGACCATCAGTAATAGAGATAACATTTGTAGGGATAAACGCTGAAACGTCTCCACCTTGTGTTTCAATTATTGGTAAAGCTGTAAGTGACCCAGATCCATTGTCTTTATTCATCTTAGCTGCTCTTTCAAGCAAACGTGAATGAAGATAGAAAACGTCACCAGGGTAAGCTTCTCTTCCTGGAGGTCTTCTTAATAATAGTGACATTTGTCTATAGGCAACAGCCTGTTTTGATAAATCATCATAAACTACAACAGCGTGCATAGCGTTATCACGAAAATATTCACCCATTGCTGCTGCTGCATAAGGAGCTAAAAATTGCATCGGAGCTGGATCAGATGCTGTCGCAGCAACAATAATAGAGTATTCTAGAGCACCTCTTTCTTCGAGGGTTTTTACTATCTGCGCTACAGTAGATCTTTTTTGTCCAACAGCTACATATATACAAAAAAGTTTTTTTGTATCATCTTTTCCAGCGCTATCATTAGTACTTTTTTGATTTAAAAAAGTATCAATTGCTATAGCTGTTTTACCTGTTTGTCTATCACCAATAATTAGCTCTCTCTGCCCTCTTCCAACAGGGATAAGAGAATCAATTGCTTTCAAACCAGTTTGCATTGGCTCATTAACTGATTGTCTAGGCATAATTCCTGGCGCTTTAGCTTCAACTCTTGTTCGCTTGACGTTCTTTAAAGGGCCTTTACCATCAATAGGATTCCCAAGAGCGTCAACCACTCTTCCAAGCAACCCCTTACCAACGGGAACATCAACAATAGAACCTGTTCTCTTAACTATATCGCCTTCTTTAATAGTTTTATCACTTCCAAAAATAACAACACCAACATTGTCTCGTTCTAGGTTAAGAGCCATACCAGCTATTCCACCAGAGAACTCAACCATTTCCCCTGCTTTAACTTCATCTAAACCATGAACACGAGCGATACCGTCACCTACTGATAAAACTTTTCCTATCTCTGTGATTTCTGCCTCTGATCCAAAATTAGAAATTTGATCTTTTAATATTGTTGAAATTTCTGCTGCGCGAATGTCCATTAATTTACACCTCTCATGGCTATTTCAAGTCGATTAAGTTTAGTTTTTATTGAACTATCAATCATTTTAGAACCAATTTTTACAATGAGGCCTCCAATTAAAGACTCATCAACTTTCATTGATAGTGAAATTTTATTCCCTCCAACAACTTCAGAAATTGATTTTTCAACTTCTTGACGTTGAGATTTATCTAATTCAATAGCAGAGGTAACTTCAGCGTTAACCTCTCCATTTTGCCTTGATACTTCCAAAAGGAAAACATCAATAATTTCATTTATATAAAACAATCTTCCATTACCAGCAAGAGTTCCACAAAATTGTATTGTTAAATTGTTTGCTTTAGCTTTTTTTAAAATAGCTATTAAAGCAGACTGTTTATCATTTTTTGATATAGCAGGAGATTTAATTAAACCTAACAATTCGTTATTTGATTTTATTAGTGATTTAATTTTAACAAAGTCATCAACTATTTTAGCAACTATTTTCTTTTCGTTTGCTAATTCATATAATGCTTTTGCATACCTTCCTGTTAATCCAGATGGTTTACCGGATGAACTGCTCATCTTAAAACTTCCTTATCGTCAAATTTTAATTAAAATATATGGATTGCTAGCACAGCATTAAGTTCAATGCAAGCAACTCAAGTGATCAATATTAAATAATTTCTACATAAAAGAAAAAGGATCAATATCTATATTTAATTTTATATTAGCTGGCGTTTTAACTTTTTTAACCCAATCAAGTAAAACTTGCTGTAAATTTACTGTTTTATGAGATTTAATTAAAAATCTTCTTCTATAGCTTCCCCTTAAAAAATGTAATGGAGCTGGAGCTGGACCAAAAATTTTTACGTTATGAAATAATGGAATTTCTCTTGATAATTTTGAAGCAAAAATATCTAAATTCTTTTCAGATTTACATGACAAAATAATTGCAGCTAATCTTCCAAATGGCGGCATTCCAGCATTTTTTCTTGATATTAGCTCTTTTTCAAAAAAATCATTTCGTACATTTTTAGCAATTGCTTTTATAATTGGATTTTCCGGATCAAAAGTTTGTAAAATAACAAGACCTTTATCATCTTTATTTAAAGCATGCCTTCCTGACCTTCCGGACACTTGTTGAAGGAGTTGAAAACTTCTTTCAGAAGCTCTTAAATCTCCTCCAGAAAGACCTATATCGCTATCAATGATTCCTACTAATTTTAAATTTGGAAAGTCATGTCCTTTAGCTATCATTTGAGTTCCTATCATAATATCAACTTCACCATTTTTAATCTTATTTATTGCATCCGTAAGTATACTTTGACTTTTCATGGTATCGCTTGAAAGAGTTATTAAATTTGCTTCAGGAAAATATTTTTTTACTTCTTCCGTGATCCTTTCAACACCAGGACCACAGGATTGCATTTGATCTTTTTCCCCACAAAATTCACAAACATTTGAAATGAATTTTTTAAATCCACAATGATGACAAACTAAAATTGAATCAGATCTATGCTCAACTAACCAGGTATCACAGTTTTTACAATTAACTTTAGTTCCGCATGATCTGCATAAAGTTAAAGGAGAATAACCTCTTCTGTTTAAGAAAAGCAAAGATTGTTCTTTTTTTATTAATCTAGTTTTAATTTCATCTATTAATATTGGTGAGAGCCAATGTCCTTTTTTAGGAGGATGTAACTTTAAATCTAATAGTTTTATTTCAGGCATCTCCGCACCTGTTGCCCTATTAGGTAAAGTGAGATGAATATATTTCCCAAGCTTCATATTATGAAAAGTTTCTAAAGACGGCGTTGCAGATGCCAACACTATAGGTGAGGATGCCTTCAGGGCTTTATAGACAGCCATATCTCTTGCATGATACCTTACACTTTCTTCCTGTTTAAAAGCAGGCTCATGCTCTTCGTCCACTATAATAAGCCCTAAATTTAAAATTGGAATTAACAATGCTGAGCGAGCACCTACTATAACAGGAGCGCTTCCATTTAGTGCAGCCAACCATATTTCTTTTCTTTTCTTTTGAGTAATATCTGAATGCCAAACCAATGGATTAAAATTAAATCTATCGTAAAATCGTTTTTGCCAATCTGGGGTCAATGCAATCTCAGGTAATAGAATTAACACTTGCTTGTTTTCATCCAAACATGTCTGGACTGTATCAAAATAGGTTTCAGTTTTTCCGGACCCAGGAACCCCATCTAATAAAAAGCAATCAGGACTACTTTTCTTTATTGATACATTTATTGTTTCTATTGCAGATTTTTGATGCTCATTTAATATTTTTAAGTTCTGATTATTTTTTACACTCTCGTTAATTAAATCAGGAGATGTTGTGCTTTCTAATTTTACCCATTCTTCTTTGATAAAACCTTTTTTTAACATATCTTTAATTATATTTTTTGTTATTCCTGTATCTTTTATTAAATCTTCAATAACCTTTCCTTCATCAAAATTAGATAAATAATCTAAAATTACTTTTCTTTTTGATGTTATTTTTTTGTGATCAATAGAATTACCATTAGGATAATCAGATAAATTAATTTTATATATTTTGTTTAATATTGGTGATGTGATTGCCTCTAATGGTGAAAGAACCATTTTCAAAACAAGCCCTATATAGACGCAATACCAACTAGCAAGAAAATAAACTAAATCTATAGATGAAGTTGGTATTGGATTTATATCATATACATTTATGATTTTTTTTAACTTTTCTATCGGATATTTTTTAGAGCCTTCACTAACAATTATACCTACAACTTTCCTTGATCCTAACGGAGCTAAAACTATTTGACCAATATCTAAACCGTTAATATTATTTTCAATTAAATAATCAAAAGGTTCGTTAAATGGGCCAATTAACAATACTGAAACTTCTTTTGATTTAATGCTTTTCATTTCTTATCTTTATGAAATATTATTTATGTAAGCTATGGTTATCATTATAAAGATAATGTATTATAAAAACATAGTTAAAGAATAAACAATTATATAGCATCATTTTGAAAAACCAATGAAGGATTAATAATGGAATTATTTATCGATACTGCAGAAATTGAAGAAATTAAATCTTTGAATATTACTGGATTGATTGATGGAGTTACTACAAACCCATCACTAATAGCTCAATCTGGAAGAAATATTATAGAGACAATTGCAGAAATTTGTTCGGAAGTATCTGGCCCAGTAAGTGCAGAAGTCACTGCAACAGATTTTGATACAATGATCAAAGAAGGTAAAAAACTATCTGCTATTGCCAAAAATATTGCTATAAAAGTTCCTCTTACATTTGATGGCCTTCGTGCTTGCAAAGCTTTTTCAGATGATGGAATTATGGTTAATGTAACTTTATGTTTTAGTGCAGCTCAAGCACTTCTTGCTGCTAAAGCAGGTGCAACTTTTATATCTCCCTTTATTGGCCGCCTAGATGATATTGGCGCTGATGGAATTAATTTAATCTCTGAAATAACTGAAATATATGAAATATATGGATTTGATACAAAAGTACTTGCTGCCTCAATAAGAAGTGTTCAAGATATAGTAGATGTTGCAAAATTAGGAGCTGATGTTGCCACTATTCCTCCTAAATTTCTAAAAGCAATGTATAATCATCCATTAACTGATAAAGGGCTTTCTGATTTTTTAGCTGATTGGAAAAAGACAGGTCAATCAATTTTATAAAGTGATTAATGACAACATTAGATAAAACAAAACTGGACATAAAATTATCCAATATAATTGACGGATGGATAGAATACCTTAGTTCTATTCGTGGATATGGAATTAATACATTAAACGCCTACCAAAGTGATGTTTTTGACTTTATGGTTTTTTGTAATAATAACAGCCATAATAATTTATCACCTGATAAATATATTTTAAGAGATTATTTGTTTGATTTATCAGAGAGAAACTTATCGAGAACAACTGTAGCAAGGCGCATATCATGTTTAAAAAATTTTTTTAAGTTCCTTTTAAAACAAAAAAAAATATCATCTTTAGATACATCCATCTTTAAAAGTCCAAAATTAAAAAGAAGCTTTCCCAAATCAATAGATCCAGATCTAGCTGCCAAAGCATTATTCTCCTTAATGGACAATAAAAATGAACTTTGGATTAATTTACGTGATAGAGCTGTAATGTTATTGCTCTATGGCGCCGGTCTTAGAATAAGTGAAGCTTTATCTTTAAAGAAAAAAGAAGCTCCAAATGGCGACTGGTTAAGAGTTTTAGGAAAAGGAAAAAAATATAGAGATGTTCCCTTATTATCGGTTATTTGTGATGGAGTTAAAGATTACTTGGATGCCTGCCCATTTGATTTAAATCAAGAAGCTCCCCTTTTTTTAGGGAAAAGAGGTGGCCTATTGTCACCAAGGATTATTCAAAGAAGAGTTGAAAATTTACGTTATACTCTTGGCTTACCATCCCACACTACACCTCATGCTCTAAGACACGCTTACGCAACTCACCTTCTATCTGGAGGAGCTGATTTAAGAGCTATACAACAACTTTTAGGTCATTCAAGCTTATCAACTACTCAAAGATATACTGATGTAAACGAAGCTGAACTTCTTGCTTTACATAAAGCAACTCATCCACGTTCATAATTATTCTCTAAAACAAATAGGCGATCAAAATTTAAATTTTTGATCGCCTATTTTTAATTAATATTAAAGTTATAAAAAACTATAATTTAACATTACACAAGATCAAATCGATCAAGGTTCATTACTTTATTCCATGCTGCTATAAAATCTTCTGTAAATTTATCTTGAGAATCATTGCATGCATAAACTTCAGATATAGCTCTTAATTGCGAATTTGAACCAAAAGCAAGATCAACACGAGATGCTGTTCTTATCTTTTTTGAAGTAGATCTATCTGTTGCTTCATAAACGTTACTTCCAGTAGTTTTCCATTCCACTCCCATATCCAGAAGATTTACAAAGAAATCATTAGTTAATTTTCCAGGTGTTTTAGTAAATATACCATGACCTTCCGCGCTTATGCCTAATGCTCTCATTCCACCAAGAAGCACTGTCATTTCTGGAGCAGTTAAACCCATTATCTGAGCTTTATCTAGCATCATTTCTTCAGGACTTATTCCATAATCTTGTTTCTGAAAGTTCCTAAAACCATCTAGAACTGGTTCAAGAACTGCAAATGATTCTATGTCTGTATTTTCTTGAGTAGCATCCCCTCTTCCTGGAGTAAAATCAACATTTTTGCCAGATGCTTTTTCAATGCCAACATTTCCAGCAAGTACAATGACATCTGCTACTGAAGCTCCCGACTTTGTCGCAATACCTTCTAAAACATTTAATACTTTAGAAAGTTGTTCAGGTTTATTTACCTCCCAATTTTTTTGAGGCTCTAAACGAATACGAGCACCATTAGCTCCACCGCGCATATCTGTACTTCTATAAGTTGAAGCACTTGCCCAAGCAGTTTCAACCATTTCCTGAACTGATAAGTCACTATTTTTTATAAGTGCTTTTACAGCATCTACATCATAGTTATTATTTCCAGTTGGAATAGGATCTTGCCAAATAAGCTCTTCTTCAGGAACTTCTGGTCCAAGATAACGTGTTTTTGGCCCCATATCACGATGTAATAACTTAAACCAAGCTCTTGCAAAAGCATCTTGAAATTGATCTGGGTTTTCATGAAAACGTTTAGAAATTACCTTATATGCTGGATCTTCTCTCATGGCCATATCGGCAGTCGTCATCATAGTTGGCACGCGGATTGAAGCATCTTCAACATCAGGAGCAAGATCTTCTGGTTTTGGATTGATAGCATGCCATTGATGAGCTCCTGCAGGACTTTTAACAAGTTCCCACTCATATCCAAGCAATAGATCAAAATATCCATTATCCCATTTAATAGGGTTAGCAGTCCAAGCTCCTTCAATACCACTAGTAATAGTATTTCTACCTTTACCTGAAGCGTATTTATTTGCCCAACCTAAACCCATTTGCTCTATTGGAGCTCCCTCTGGCTCTGGACCAACATGAATATCAGGATCAGAAGCTCCATGAGCTTTACCAAAAGTATGTCCTCCAGCAGTAAGTGCGACAGTTTCTTCATCATTCATTGCCATACGTGCAAATGTTTCTCTAATATCTCTTGCACTGGCTAGTGGATCTGGGTTTCCGTCAGGTCCTTGAGGGTTTACATAAATTAAACCCATTTGAACTGCTCCGAGTGGCATTTCTAATTCACGATCACCTGTATAACGTTTATTCTCAAGCCATTCAGTTTCTTTACCCCAATATATATCTTCCGGCGGCGCCCATATATCAGAACGGCCCCCACTAAATCCAAATGTTTTTCCGCCCATTGATTCAATAGCCACGTTTCCAGTTAATATAAATAAATCCGCCCAACTTATCTTATTTCCATATTTCTGTTTAATTGGCCAAAGTAATCTTCGAGCTTTATCTAGATTTCCATTATCTGGCCAGCTGTTAAGAGGAGCAAAACGTTGATCTCCTGTTCCACCGCCTCCACGACCGTCACTTGTTCTATAAGTGCCTGCAGCATGCCATGTCATACGAATAAAGAATGGTCCATAATGGCCATAGTCAGCAGGCCACCAATCTTGCGTATCTGTCATTAAGTCATTCAAATCTTTTTTAAGAGCTTGATAATCAATTTTTTTAAACTCTTCACGATAATCAAAATCCATACTCATGGGGTTTGATCTTTTATCATTCTGGTGAAGAATATTTAAATTTAATTGATTTGGCCACCAATCTCGATTTGCTGTACTTACACCACTATTAGTAGTAGCAGAACCATGCATTACTGGGCACTTACTAATCTCATTCATAAAGGAACCTCTCATTTTAAAAAAATGTAATATTTGTTAATATAATAAACAGAAAGTATAAATTGTAATTGTTTATGTCAAGTAGTTTAGAACCATTTTAAAGTAAAAAATATTAATTATTTTTTTTTAGTTTTATGATTACATCTACTCCACTATTTATAAAGCCTTTAGGAATATCAGGAAGCTTAATCAGATTGATTTCATTATTGTCAATATCAATTAATTCTCCTGTTTCTTCATTCAAAAAGTGATGATGAGAAACATTATTTGTATCAAAAATAGCTGTATCTGTATAACTTTCAACTTGCTTTATAAGCCCAGCATTTTTAAATTTCTTTAAACAATTATAAACAGTCGCAATTGACATTTTGTTGCCGGAAATACTAATTTCATTTTGAAGGTTTTCAGCAGTAAAATGCCTATTGAAACCATTAAGAAGAATATCTGCAATTATAATTCTTTGCTTTGTTGGCCTTAACCCAGCATTTCTTAATTTAATTTTATTATCCATAACTTGTACTTTAAAACCATTCTAAACTTAGTATACAATTATCAACTAAGATTTTGTATATATATTGTCAAGCTTATTGCTATTAAGAAAGTTTTTTTATTGTGACTTTACGAAACTTAAACAAAATGAGATTATATTATTTGAATAGGAGAAAAAAATGACAAACCCCTGTGATCTCAGTGCCATTGAGGCAAGAAAATTAATTGGTAACAAACTGTTATCTCCAGTTGAATTGACAAAAAGTTGCCTTGAGCAAATTGAAAAATATAATTCGTCAATTAATGCTGTTGTTGCAATCAATCATGATGAAGTTCTAAAAGATGCACAACAAGCAGAAGATGACGTTATGTCAGGAAATGAGTTAGGGATACTTCATGGCCTTCCTGTTGGTATTAAAGATTTAAATTTAGTTAAAAATTTACGTTCAACTTCTGGTTCAAAGTTATATGAAAACAGAATTCCTAAAGAAGATGATAGTGTAGTAAAAAGTATAAGGGATGAGGGAGCAATTGTATTTTGTAAAACTAATACTCCAGAATTTGGAGCTGGAGCGAATACTAAAAATAAAGTTTACGGAGCGACCTGCAACCCATTTGATTTAAATAAAACTCCCGCCGGCTCATCAGGTGGTAGCGCTGCAGCTTTGGCCACTAATATGATGCCACTCGCAAATGGAAGCGACTACGGTGGAAGTCTTAGGACACCTGCAGGTTTTTGTGGAATTACCGGTTTCAGGCCATCTCCTGGACTTGTTCCTGCAACTGAAGCAGCTGTTGCGCTAAATCCTTTTTCAGTTCAAGGACCTATGGGAAGAACTGTCTCTGATACATATCTTCTTTTACAAGCACAAATAAATGTAAACCAAAACGACCCCTTTTCCAGCTTAGATGCCTTATCAATGCCTGATACATTGTTAGGCGCAGATTTATCTAACGTTAAAATGGCTTTCTCTTCAGATTTAGGTTGCGCGCCAGTTGATAATGAAATTAGATCTGTCTTTAAAAATAAAATAAATACTTTTAAACATAATTTCTTTCAATCACATGAAGATCATCCTGATTTCTTAGATATTCATAACTGCTTTGAGGTTATAAGAGGATTTAACTTTGTTGCCTCTCATAAAGAAAAATTTGAAAACAATAAAGGTCTTCTTGGGCCAAATGTTATAGACAATGTAGAAAGAGGTTTAAAATACAGCCTTGCTGATGTGTCATGGGCACATGTAATGCAAACAAAAATTTATAAAAGCTTTAGAAAATTCTTTAATGAATTTGATGTTCTAATTTGTCCAGCAGCCGCAGTTTCACCTTACCCTCATGAACAACTGTTTGTTGATGAAATTAATGGGGAAAAAATGCCTACATATATGCGTTGGCTTGCTTTAAGCTACGCTTCAACAATGGCTATCCCATGCGCTTGGGCTTTGCCATGTGGCCTAGATCATAAACAGATGCCTTTTGGAATTCAATTAATTGCACCTTCAGGAAGAGATGCACAGTTATCTGAAATTGCAAAAAGTTTAGAAATCATTCTTATGTCTAATGACGAAACGAAAAGGCCTATTCCAGATATTAATAAAACATAATGAGAATTAAAAATGATAGATGTTAATTCTATAAGTTCGCATACAGTTAATGGTTTTTACGATAAAAAAACCTCTACAATTAGTTATGTTGTGTATGATAATTTATCAAAAAAATGCGCTATCATAGATAGCGTTCTTGATTTTGATTACTCATCCGGTTCAATTGAATATATAAACGCTAATAGAATAATTTCTTTTGTTAAAAAAAAAAATTTAATAGTTGAGTGGCTTATTGAAACTCATGTTCATGCAGATCATCTTTCAGCATCACCTTATATACAAAAAAAACTTGGAGGAAAAATTGGTATTTCTAATAAAATATCTGAAATACAAAATATCTTTGGAAAAACATTTAACGCAGGCACTGAATTCCAAAGAGATGGAAGCCAATTCGACAAACTTTTTAAAGATGGCGATGAATACAATATTGGTGAAATAGTTTGTAAAGTAATACATACGCCTGGACATACACCGGCATGTACCGCACATGTAATAGAAAACTCAATCTTTGTTGGTGACACGTTATTTATGCCAGACATAGGAAGTGCTAGAGCAGACTTTCCTGGAGGGGACGCTCGAGTACTTTATAAATCAATTCAAAAAATACTTGCCTATCCTAATGAAACAAAGCTATTTGTCTGTCATGATTATCCTCCTGAAACAAGACAAGTATCTTGGGTAACAACAGTTGGCGAACAAAAAAATAATAACATCCATATCAGCAATAAAACCAATGAAGATGAATTTGTTAAAATAAGAGAAGAAAGAGATAAGACATTAGGAATGCCAGAACTTATCATACCATCCATTCAAGTGAATATGCGTGCTGGAAACCTTCCTCCAGCTGAGGATAATGGAAGCGTCTATATTAAGGTTCCATTAAATAAGATGAAGAATTTAGTCTAATTCTTTTAGAACGGACTGAACAATTTCAAATATTTTATCAATGTCATGTTTCTCTGCAATAAGAGGAGGTGAAAAAGCCAACGTATCAGCAGTAACCCTTAACATTAAACCTTTATGCCACGATTTTTTCATTGCTTCATAACCTCTTGCACCAACCGCACCTGGCCTTGGCGCAATTTCAATAGCAGCTACCATTCCAAGATTTCTTATATCAATAACGTTTTTATCATTTTTAAGTTGATGAATTATTTCTTCCAAATAAACAGCTGTTTTAGCTGCTTTATTAAATAAATCTTCATCTCTATATATATCTAAAGAAGCCAAGCCAGCTGCTGCTGCAATTGGGTGTCCTGAATATGTGTAACCATGAAAAAGCTCTATTGGCATATCAGCTTCGTCCATCATAGTTTCATAAATTTTATTAGAAACAACAGCTGCACCCATAGGTATTATCCCATTAGTTAGCGCTTTTGCACATGCAATTATATCTGGAGTTACACCAAAATATTCTGAAGCCGTTGCTGTTCCAAGCCTTCCAAAACCAGTAATAACTTCATCAAAAATTAGTAAAATATCATGCTTATCACAAATTTCTCTTAATCTTTTTAAGTAATTTTGAGGTGGCGGCAATACTCCCGTTGATCCTGCAATTGGTTCAACAATAACTGCAGCAATAGTTGACGCATCATGAAGTGTAACTATATTTTCTAAAGTATCTGCCAAATAATCTCCATGTTGAGGAGAGCCTTTTGTAAAACTATTTTTCTCTGGAAGGTAAGTATGAGATATATGGTCTACTCCAGTAAGAAGAGTTCCAAAATACTGCCTATTTCTTGGCATCCCTCCAACGGAAATACCTCCAAATCCTACACCATGATACCCTCTTTCACGACCAATTAATCTGGTCTTGGCACCTTTTCCTCTAACTCTTTGATATGCTAATGCTATTTTTAAAGCACTATCAACAGCTTCAGATCCAGAGTTCGTAAAAAAAACATGATCTAACCCTATTGGAAATAGCTCAGCAACGCGGCTAGCCAATTCAAATGCCTTTGGATGACCATATTGAAAACTAGGTGCATAGTCTAAAGTTGCTGCTTGTTGAGAAATAGCTGCAGTTATCTCTGGTCTATTATGTCCTGCATTTACGCACCATAATCCAGCAGCACTATCCATTATATCTTTACCAGTTTCACTCTTATAATACATACCATCAGCTGAAACCACCATTCTCGGATCTTTTTTAAAATCACGATTCGCTGTAAATGGCATCCAATAAGATTCTAGATCATTTAGTCTTTTCATAATCAGCCTCCAACTACATTAATAATGTAAAAAATTCTTTTATATATTTATATATTATTAGTCTGACAACATGTTCAATTAAGGTCAAGTTTTAGGCTATTAAAACTATAAAAAATATATCACTCTAATTAATAAATTCATCATTATTGCTTCCTAAAGATGGAGCATCATCAATAATTTTACTATTTCTAAATTGATCATTTATAGGTATTGGTAATGATGGAATTTGTTCACCGTTTATATTAGACAACTTTCTTGAAAAAATTTCTCTTATTTTAAAGTGATTATCACTCATCGCTTCTTCCATAGACTTTACAATAGAACAGCAACAATCAGCTTCAGTAAAAATATTAGACCATTGTTTTTTTGTTTTTAAAATAATTAAATCTCTTACTTTTTGAATAACTTCAATTTGATTATAGTTTTTTTTAATGCACTTTTCTGGCAACTCAATCGCTTGGCAAAACTTATTCCAAAAACGATCTTCCAAAGGTGCGGCAGCTACATATCCGTTATCACTGGTCCTGTATATATTGTACCTTGGAGAACCTCCAGATAACATGGAATCTGAATTACCTGGCCAATTATTATTATAAAAGCCAGACCCTAATCCCCAAAACATAAATGGGAAAAGGCTATCAGACATCGATATGTCTATATAAGAACCTTGATTATTTTTGTCTCTATTCCTCAATGCTAATAAGATATTAATAACTGCTGGATAAGAGCCCCCTGCAATATCGGCAATAAGCGCTGGTGGAACAACTGTGTTATCTCCATTTCCCATGCTTAAACTTAATAATCCTGTGTTACTAATATAATTTAAGTCATGACCTGCAATTTGACTTTTAGGACCATTTTGGCCATATCCTGTAATAGATACATAAATTATATTTTTATTAATTTTAATAATAGAATCGTAATCTAAACCAAGTCTTTTCATTACACCCGGTCTAAACTGTTCTACAATAATATCTGCGGTTTTTAATAAAGGTTCTAATATATCAAAACTTGCTGGATCTTTGAGATTCAATGTTAAACTTTTCTTCCCTCTATTAAGCAAGGAAAAGGAAATACTTTGATTACCCCATTTTGGCTGAGAATCTCTAATCTCATCACCAATCTCGGGTTTTTCTATTTTAATAACTTCTGCGCCAGTTTCTACAAGAAAAAGCGTGGCAAGGGGGCCAGGTAACAGAGTAGAAAAATCCAGAACTTTAATACCTGATAAAGATCCTTTGATTAATTCTTTCATATTTTATTCCTTATTTATTTTATAGCAAACCTCTATTACTTAAGTTTTTAATTATAGAAGATATTCCAAATTCCCACTTAGGACATGCGGTAGATAAATTTACATAATTAATTAAATCTCCCAAATGTGGCTCAGAAATTGTTACCTTATCTCCAATTTTATGGGTAAAACCTTCGCCTGGAGTTTCTCTATCTTCTGTAGGAGCAAACAAGGTTCCTAAAAACAACATGAAGCCATCTGGATACTGATGATGAGCTCCACAAGTTTGACCTACAAGATCTTCAGGATCTCTACTTATTTCAGACATTGAGCTTGAACCATTTAATACATATCCATCTTTACCCTCTACTTTTAAAGAAATATGTGCGGACTTCATATTGGTAATAGTATAACTGTCGTCAAAAATCCTAATAAATGGTCCGATTGAACAAGACGCATTATTATCTTTAGCTTTACCTAAGAGTAATGCTGATCTACCTTCTACGTCTCTAAGATTTACATCATTACCTAGAGTTGCCCCTTGTATTATTCCTTTACTATTAACGGCCAAAACTATTTCAGGCTCAGGATTGTTCCAATTAGATATTGGATGCAATCCCACTTCTGATCCAAAACCTACAGAAGATAATGTTTGAGCCTTGGTAAAAACCTCTGCATCTTTTCCTATTCCAACTTCTAAATATTGAGACCATAAACCTTCTTTAATAAAAGCTTTTTTTACTTCCAAAGCTTTATCAGAACCAGGTACAATATTTTGTAGGCTGTCTCCTATTAATCCCCCAATATGCTTTCGTAAACTTTCAGCTTTTTTAGGATCCCCAGCTGCTCTCTCTTCAATAACTCTCTCAACCATAGATTTAGCAAATGTTACGCCGCAAGCCTTAATTGCTTGAAAATCACATGGAGCAAGAAGAGAGAAATCTCTGTCTTGTTCATTTCCCATGCTAGATAGAAGCAATTCTTTTACTGAGATTAATTTTTCTCCTGTATATTTTGATAAATATTCTTTTATATTATCTAGCTCTAATAAATCTCTCATTGTTGGAATTTCTTTGGATGTTATATCGTAAATATATTCGTTTCTAATAGTAACTAAACACGGTCCATTTTTGGCTTTATTCCAAATACGACCAACAAAACATCCAATACTATAATCCATTCACTTTTCTCCCCAAAATTATATTAAATAAAAGTATACAGTTTAAAATCAAACTCAATAATTTAATTTAAATGATAATTTAAAATATGAAAATTTGTATAATTGATTTTTATTATATAATATTTAGAAATTATATTAATTAATTTTATGGGGTTTTTTATGAGTGCGTTTTTTGAATTACGAATCTATCAAATTTTTCCTGGCAAGATGGAAGAATGGTTATCTTTTATGAATGAAACAATTATGCCATTTCAAGTCAAACATGGCATGGTAATTCACGGAAGCTTTACTATGGATAGCTCTGACCAGTTTGCTTTAGAAGATGGTGAAAGGGTTATGAACTCTGAAATAAAGGGTAACACATATGTTTGGATTAGACGATTTGAAAACCAAGAAGAAAAAGTAAAGTTATATAAAGCAGTATATGAAAGTAATGAATGGATAAATAACATTGCTCCAATAGTAGCTAATTTTGTTGATAGAAATACAATTCTAGTACACAATTTAAGCTCAACAAAATTATCAGTTATGAAATAAAAAGGTAATTTAATTGATTGAATTATTTGGCAGAAGAACATCTATTAATGTCCAAAAAGTTTCTTGGGCTCTTTGTGAATTAAATTTAAAATTTAAATGGCATGAAGAAAATGGTCAGATTGGGAAAGTTAATGTTGAGAATTATGAACAAATAAATCCACAGCTCATAGTTCCAACTTTAAATGACAATGGAATAATTATTTCTCAATCTAACAGCATAGTAAGACATTTATATAGAAAATATTCGAATATATTTAAAACCACTCACATTGATCAAATTGCTATTGCTGATCAGTGGATGGAGTTTCAATCAACTGATTTACAAATTAATATGACACCTGTCTTTTGGGGACTAATAAGAACTGCTCCAGAAGATAGGAATCATGACTTAATTAACAAAAATATAACTCTACTAAATGACAAGTTTATAATTTTTAATAATTTTTTAAAAGATCGTAAATTTATGATCAACGATATATTTGGTATGGCGGACATTACATTAGGAGTTGCTACTTATAGATACACATCTCTTCCAATAACTCACCCCAAGTTAAATAATTTAGAAGAATGGTATGAACGAATTAGTTCTCGAGATGGCTTTATAAAAAACATACTAGGAACTTTTTCTTAAATTGACTGAAATAACTAAGGAAAGCTATTTATGGAAAAAATTGGGTTTATAGGCTTAGGTAATATGGGAAGACCATTAGCTGAAAGGTTGTTAAAAAAATATCAACTATATGTTTATGATTTGGAAGAAGAAAATTTAAATTTTTTTGTTTCACATGGCGCAATAAAATGTCTAAGTCCTTCAGAAATAGCATCAAATACTGATAAAGTTTTTTTATGTTTGCCAACTAGTTCAATAGTTGAAAAAGTTATTAATGGTGACAAAGGTATTTTTAAAACAGCAAAACAAAACAGCTTTATTATTGATATGACTACTGGCGAACCTGAAATAACAAGAGAACTTTCAAAAAACCTCCTATTACGTGATATCAACTTTATAGATGCTCCAGTAAGTGGCGGACCAAAAGGAGCGCGTTTAGGAAATATAGCAATAATGATTGGCGGCACTGAAAAACAATTTTCAATTATCAAGCCAATTATGGATGATATAAGTTCAAATATATTTTACGCAGGTGAAATTGGTTCTGGACATGCTATAAAAGCAGGAAATAACTTACTAAATTTAATATGCAGGATGGCTACTTTCGAGGTAATCTCGATGTTAGTAAAAGATGGTGTAGATCCTGAAAAAGCTGTAAATATAATTCAAAAAAGCTCTGGCAGAAATTACGCAACAGAAATTACATTACCCGACAATATTCTTTCAGGAAAAATGTTTCAAGGTTTCAGTACTGGTTTAATGAAAAAAGATAGCGGAGTTGCTCTTCAAATAGCTAATTCAAATACAATAGATATGCCTCTTGGAAAACTTGCTCAAAAACTTTTAAATGAAACAATAGAAGAATTTGGTATAGACGCAGATATGAGTAAAGTTGCTATTTCTTATGAAGATAAAACTGGGGTTAAAATTAGACCATAAAAATTAATATTATTTTTCATTTTATTTGATTATGTTTTATTTTAATATTTTTAAAACGTACTTAAAATAACGTAATATTCTATATTTATTTAGATACATAACGTCTTGAATAATTAATCTTATAAATTATCTTATATAAGAAAATAGAGCTTTACTAACAAAATTAATAACATTAAATTTTCTTTATGAAAAAAACCTTCCATATAAATAAGCGTAAACTATTAAAATCAGGCGCATTAATATTATTTTCAACTCTTTTAACACGCACTAATTTAGTAATAGCAAAAGAACATGCTTTATTACCTTATGATGACATAAAGTATCTTATTAAGAATTTAAGAAATATAAAAAAATCAGTTTTTTTAAAAGAAGCTGACAGATTAGTTAAGAATTACAATCAATCCAAATTTTATAATCTTCATTTAAGAAATGCAAAAATTGATGTCTATGATGCAGAACTCATTGCATTCTCTTTGAAGAAGATACATCAAAATCAACAAATAATTCTGAACTCTTTTAGCATTAGTTTTAATCCAACACTTAACTCAGATGGATTAAAACTGTTATTAAACTCTTTACCAGACCACATTCATTCTCTTGGGTTAGTAGCATGCAATTTTGATGATGCTGCAGGTAAGCTTATTATGTCTTTTTTATCTCGTTCTAAAAATTTAAAAATGGTTTGTATAGAAGATAATAATTTTTCCAATTCAATGAAAATAAATATCAAAGCTTCAGCATTACATCTCATAGATTGCACAATGATTGTCTAGCTAAAGATAGAAAATAATTTAGTTAAGTATTCCTTTTTGAAATGCTTTTATTTGCAAGGCTAAAAATTTAGAAAATATTCTGCATTGAGCCAAACTTCCTGCAAGAAACCATAATCCAGGTTGTTTAGTTTGCATCCACATATTTCTTAATTCTTGTGTTTTCTCATCAAATCCCCATATAGGTCCAATTTTACTAGTAATAGATTTACCAAAAAACTTTTCAACCATATGCTCTTGGCCTTTATAACCTGTAGCTGTAATAATTAAATCTACTGGAAGCTCATCACCTGATTTCATTTTTATTCCAGAAGCAGTAAAGTCTGAAATATCTGAAAATTGGGCTACCTTGATTTTACCATCTGCTATTAAATCAGATGCTCCAACGTTAAAGTAATATCCACCACCTCTTGTTAAATACTTAAATTGCCATCCTGTATTATCTTCTCCATAATCAAGCTTGAAACCAACATTTTTTAATTTATCAAGTAATGATTTATCAAGTTTGGTTGTTTCTTCAGTAAGTAATTGATGAGTTTTTTTCATAACAGCTAATGGACTAGTTATAGTAATTAAATCACAATCTTCCGTACTAGGTCCTTCACTATATAATTTATAAGGTAGTTGAGCACTTGGTTCTACGTTAACAATCATAGAAGGTGAACGTTGAACAATTTTAACATTAGCACCATGAACATATAAATCTTGGGCAACATCATGAGCACTTGTTCCTGTCCCAAAAACTAATACGTTTTTTCCTTTATAATTTTTACCATTTTTATAATCTGATGAATGTATTAATTCACCATTAAAATTATCTATTCCTGGAATTTTTACTCTATTAGGCACAGAACTAACCCCAATAGCCATTACAATATGTTTTGGTCTCATTACTTTAATTGAGCCATCAAACATTTTTATTTTAACATTCCATTTACGTTCTATTTCGTCATAGTCGGCGTCTATAAATGTGGTACTAGTCCAAACATTTAACTCCATACTTTCAGCATAGTATTCAAACCATCCAGCTAATTTATCTTTAGGAAGGTATGTTGGCCAAGTAGATGGGAAAGGCATATAAGGAAGATGATTTACATGAACTTGATTATGTAACTTTAAAGAATGATATCTCTTACGCCAGTTATCACCTATTCTCTTATGTTTATCTATTACTAAAGTATCAACATTTTGCTGCCTTAATCTTGCAGCTATTGATAATCCGGCTTGACCACAACCAACTATTATTACTTCAGGATCTCTATCATTATATGATTTGTCTTCGTTTCTTAAATCTAGCCAATTAGGGCCTTTTATATTATGACTATATGAATTTTTATCATTGACTTCTTTATCCTGTAATTCATTTAAAGCCGTCAAAAAGTTCCAAGCCTTTAACTTTCCATCTCCATCAATATCATTGTAAAGTCTTACAATACCTTCACATTTTCCAAATTCAGTTTCAAAAGTTAGTATCACCTCTATAACTTTTTTATCAGCTCTTTTCACTTCTCTAGGTAGCGTTCTTTTTATATCAATAGAAAATGATCTGGCTTGAACAGCCACAATACTTTCATAAATCTTAGGTATAATATTTTCATTGCCAGAAATTGTTTGAATTTTCCATGTAAGAGCTAGTAAATCTCTCCAATGACTATCATTAAAAAATAATTTATATAATAAATCAATAGAAGCTTCTTTGCTTATCTGAGTTGATATAGCTTGATTAAAACTAATCAGCCACTCGTCTACCTCATGATTTATATTAACAACATGATTATTTAACAACATCTTCTCCTCAAAAAATATGTTAACATATTAACAAACAAGACTATTAAATAATAGAAATTTTTTTTAAGATATATAAGTTAATGTAAAAAAATACTATTGAATTTGGGGAGAATATATATGGAAAAGATAGATAATATTTCTAAATACATGTTAGATCAACATCAAAACAAAATACAGTTTCATAATCTACCAGAATCCATTAAACCAGCTAATATAGATGAAGCTTATAAGGCGCAATTTGTTTTTCAAAATAATTCACAAAGAGGTGTTTTAGGTGGATACAAAATAGCTTTAGCTTCTAAAATACAACAGGAATTATGTGGGATAGACCATCCTATTGCAGGCGGAATATTTGCTAATGAAATAATTGCAAGCCCAGCAACCTTTAAATTAAGTGATTATTATGGTTTGGGATTAGAATTTGAAATAGCTGTAACATTATCGAAAGAATTAAATTCTGAAATGGGAATTTTTGATAAAGATAATATAAGAAAATACATTAAACGACTATCTCCAGCTTTTGAACTTATAATAGATAGAGATGCTGATTATTCAAATATAGATCCGTTAACTATTATAGCTGATAATGCATGGTGCTCTGGAATTGTACTTGGACCTGAAATTCCAAACTGGCAAGATGTAGATTTAAATACACTCCAATCAAAACTATACTGGAATAATGAAACACCACAAAATGCTATGATAAGAGATGCAAACCCATTACAATCTTTATCATGGGTTGCAAATCTTCTCATTTCACAAGGGAAAGTAATTCCTGCCGATAGTGTAATTATAACCGGAAGCGTAATTAAAACACGCGCTCCATTAGTTGGTGATAAAATAATCTATGATGTGAGTGGTTTATCTAAAGTTGAGATAAACATAACTTAAAATTAATTAAGGTATTTAGTTAAAAAATGTTAAGTTCTAAAAGTGATTGAATAACCATTTTAAAAGCAGCAATACTAAAGAATAAAAGCAGTAAGTTTTTAAAAGTTTTAGGATCAATTTTATCTCTTAACTTTGCTCCTAATTGAAATCCAAGAATGGCAGCAACTGATCCTAAGGCTCCAAATACAAACATGCTTGGTTGAAAAACCCCGGTAGCTATATATCCTATAGACACTGGAATGCAGCCAATCATTATTAAAAAACCACTTACATCTACAAATTGTTTAGGTTTTACATTTTTCATTAATAAATATATTGTTACTGGAACCGCCCAAATAGAAGCTACACCTCCTATTAAACCACCTAAAGTCCCAAGGCCACTTTGCCAGAATTTGTCATGTTTTGCGTTCATTTTTAAATTAAACCCAAAAAAATTAATTATAACAAACATGATAACTGCAAATGAAAAAATTAATCTAACTATATTATCACCAATAACATTAGCAAAAAAAGATGTTATCAATATAAAAAATACTAAAAAAAAGGCAAAATATTTATAGTTTTGCATTACTTTTTTGGGGTTATCCGCCCTACTAAATTGCCAAATATTTGAAACCGTCATTGGAATTAGATTTAATCCTAATGCAACTAAAGGTGATATGAAAAATGTCATGATTGTTATAGCAGTCGTAGGCAAACCTATTCCAATTATTCCTTTAACAATTCCTGCTATGAAATATGCAAAACCAATTAATATGAAAATTTCATTAGGATTATTTGTAAGATCCAAAATCAATACCTTATTTTAGATTATTTATGGTTAATGTTACATAGTATATTGGTAAAAGAGAATTTAAATATAATTAAAAATTAATTAAAAATAAGTTCAACCTAATCTCATTAATATGATCCCTAAAAAAGAACCTATTATTAGTATAAACTTCATTAAGTTAAACTTTTCTTTTAAACAAAAAATACCAAGTAACATTGCAAAAATAATTGACGTTTCCCTAATTGATGAAACAACTGCAATAGGTAGAAATAAACATGCCCAAACTACAATGGCATAAGCAATAAACGAAGCTGAACCACCTATAAAAAATACATTTTTACTTTCGTATATCACGCGCTTCAAAGTACCAGGATGATATAATTTAACAAAAAAAATAAAAATTACACTGTTTATCAATGTAACAAAACTATAGTAGCTTATTGCATTTTCCGTAATTCTTGCTCCTAATCCATCTACAATTGAATAAGAAGCAATAAAACATCCAGTAATTAAAGCTAAATAAAATCCTTTAATATTAGATCTGTTATCTAAGTATTGTTTTAATCCATATGTTAAAATTGATAAACAAATTATAATTATCCCAAATATTTCGAAGAAAGAAATATGTTCCTTGAAAAAGAATAAACTTATTGTTGTTATAATCAAAGGCGAAGCTCCACGAGCTATTGGATAGACCTCTGATAGTTCCCCGTATTTATATGCATTTAGAAGAAAAACTTGGTAAAAAAAATGTAAAAATGCACTGATTAATATAAAATTAAAACCATTAAAGTCTGGTAATCCAAATATAATAATTCCTATTATAGCTAAGGGAGTATGGCCTAAGACAACTGAAGTCATACTTAGTAATTTATCTTTAGAACCTCGTAAAATAAAGTTCCAGAAAGCGTGTAAGAATGCTGCGCATAAAACTATTAAAATTATAAATGTGTCAGTGATATGTTAACCTAAAATTTAAGAAATTTAATAATAGATGCAATCTTTAAATATTAACAGAATGTTATGTATTTTATCATTTGAAATAAAGCTTTTAAACATCAAACAATTTTATTATATCATAATTTCAATCAAATATGGTCCTTTTTGCTTCAATGCGTAATTAAAGGATGAAACCAAACTCTCTATATTTTCTACACGTACAGCATCAACTCCCATACCCTTTGATAATGATACCCAATTAAGCGATGGATTTGTCAATGACAACATTTCTAGAGCGGCTTTTCCAGGATTTAAAACTCCTACATTTGTTAATTCACCCTGTAAAATTTTATAACTTTGATTTGCAAAAATAAGAACAATAATATCTAAATTTTCTCTCGCCATCGTCCATAATGATTGAACTGTGTACATTGCACTTCCATCTCCTTCAAGGGCAATAACCTTTTGATCAGGACAAGCAACTGCTACACCTGTTGCTAAAGGAAGGCCAAAACCAATAGATCCTCCGCAGTTATTCAACCATGTGTGAGGACGAGAGCCAGCGGTTTGAGCAAAAAACTCTCTACCAGTCGTAACAGATTCGTCTACGATTATAGCATTTTCAGGTATCAATGCACCCAACACCATACCCAAAGTAGTAGTATTAATTTGTCCTTTTGGGATTTCAGGTAAAAGAGGCTTTGAAATAGTAGATGGCACTATTTTATTAGCTCCAATTATGTCTGTTAATGAATTTATTACGTTTGTAATATCATCTGATAATTCAGCTAATTCTATAAATTTAGTATCTTCTTGAGTTAAAATTCCTGGCTTATTTGGATAAGCAAAAAAGGCTACTGGTTTTCTTGCTCCTATAATTAAAATAGTATCAAATTCTTTTAAAACACTTACTGCTTTATCTACAACATAAGGAATTCGTACAGCGTTTATTCTTCCCTGACCTTTATCTATACGAGCATTAAACCAATCAGTCATTATTGGGCAACCAATTTTTTCTGCTACTTTAGCTATATTCAAAAAATTGTTTTCTTCTAGTGCACTTCCACCAATTAAAATCATTGGTTTTTTAGCTTCTTTCAACTTCTTTGCAGCCAATTCAATTTTTTGAGTTGAAACATTATTTAAGGTGGGTAAAGTATTTACATTTACCACGCTTCCCCCTTCATTCCAAGCTGTATCACCAGGTAAAATTAATGTAGCTATTTGTCCAGGTCCCTTCATAGAGACAGCTATAGCTTCTGCACCATCTTTAGCAACATCTCTAGATGAAATACTTGTCTTTACCCAATGAGATACTGGACGAGCGATACCTTCAATGTCAGAAGTCAAAGGTGCATTTAGTTTGATATGATCTATAGCATGTTCACCAACTATATTTACAATACCAGAATTAGCCTTTTTGGCATTATGTAGATTTGCTAAGCCATTTGCTAGACCTGGCCCTAAATGTAGTAAAGTAGAAGCTGGTGATCTTTTCATTCGATAGTAACCATCTGCAGCACCTGTTGCACCACCTTCAAATAAACATAAAATACTTCTCATATCGTGATTTGCATCTAATGCACCAACAAAGTGCATTTCTGAAGTGCCAGGATTAGAAAAGCAAACATTTACATTACCCTTTAATAGAGTTCTAACTAAACTTTCAGCACCATTCATATAAACCTCCCATTAACTTTAATTAACATATCAAGTAAATTAAATTATACAAAGATATTTGTAATTAACTTTAATTCTATAAAAAATAATAATATCTTGATCTATCAAAAAAATATGTAAAACTTATTTAAATTATTTTGAATGAGAAACTCATGTTTGATAAATTATCTGAAAATAATGAAGAAAGAAATTCTCTTCAGATTATGGCTAAAAATCTTAATACAGTATTTATGATAAGTACTATGGATAATGAATATATAATAAAAATTATTCAAGGTCTTGTATCAGAAGTAAAAATTGGACCATTTGTAATGCCAAGTTATGAATTTAAATTAACTGCTTCAAAGGATGAATGGAATAAATTTTTAAAAGCAATTCCCATTCCTGGATCACATGATTTGATAGCTTTACTAAGACGAAAAGTTCTAAAAATTGATGGAAATCTTCACCCACTTATGTCTCATTTATTATATTTTAAACTTTTGTTAGCTTCGTTGCGACCTACGGAGGAATCTTAATGAAAATAAAAATGGAACCTATAATAGGACATTATGGTAATTTTGATATTGATGGAATTAATCATAGAATTTATTGGGAAGAAGCTGGTGAAGGCATTCCTCTAGTATGCCTCCATACTGCAGGGTCTGATGGAAGACAATATAGAGCATTATTAAATGATAAAAAAATTCTCAAAAATTTTAGAGTTATTGTCTATGATATGCCTTGGCATGGAAAGTCGTCTCCACCTCAAGGGTCTAAAGTTGGTCATTATCAATTATCAACTAAATCATATGTTTCTCAAATATTAAGCTTTATTGATGGGCTAGAATTAATAAAGCCAGTTGTAATGGGTTGCTCTATTGGAGGTAGAGTTATTTTACATCTTGCCAGTGATCACAAAGAAAAATTTAGAGCATTAATAGGTTTGCAAAGTGCAGGTCACTTGGACCCCTATTACGATATAGATTGGTTACACAGACAAGATGTTCACGGAGGAGAAATTTGTGGTGCTATTGCTTATGGACTTATGGCACCAACAAGTCCCAAAGAAGAACGTTTTGAAACTATGTGGCACTATATGCAAGGGGGTCCTGGTATATTTAAAGGTGATTTATTTTTTTATAAATTTGATGGAGATATTGGAGATAAAGTTAAACAAATAGATAATTCAAAATGCCCTATATATCTATTAACTGGTGAGTATGACTATTCAGCAACTCCAGAAGAGACAAAAATATTAGCTGATAATATTGGTGTAGATATGGTAAAAATGAAAAATGTTGGACACTTTCCCATGAGTGAAAACCCTAAAGAATTTTTAAAATATTTATATCCTGTTTTAAATAAAATAATTTAATTAAAATTCTTTTCCAGCAGTCCATCCGCCATCAACAATCAACGTCGTACCAGTACAAAAACTTGCCTCATCACTAGCTAAAAACATTACAGCATTTGATATTTCAGAAGGCTCCCCCCAACGCTTCATAGCATGAAGATTTTTTATTTTTGTAGATGTTTCTTCATCTTGAAAATATCTTTCTGTTAATGGCGTTCTAATTACACCTGGACCAACTGCATTAACTCTCAGGTCATATTGAGCTAAATCCATTGCTAATTGTTTTGTCATTCCCACTGTAGCATGTTTTGACGTTGTATAGGCGCATCTAGAATTTCCTGCACTTATACCCAAAGTAGATGCTGTTATAACTATATTACCAGATTTTTTTTGCTTAACGCAATGACGTGCAAAAGTTTGAGCAGTTATAAACACTCCAGTAACATTTATATCTATTATTTTTCTCCAATCTTCAATTGCTATGTCAATAGCAGGCGTAATTTCTCTTATCCCTGCATTACAAAAGGCTACATCTAAACTTCCAAAGGTTTCAAAAGCATCTTGCATAACTTTAACAGTTTCTGATTGGTTCGTTACGTCAAGTTTATAAGCTTTGGCATCTCCTCCAGAAGAATTAATTTCGTCCGCTACTCTTGTCGCCATATCTAAATCTAAATCTGAAAGGGCTACACTTGCTCCTTCTTTTGCAAAACTTATACCCGTTTGACGCCCTATACCACCGGCTGCACCTGTAATGAATACTGTTTTATTTTTAAATCTCATTGAAAATCCTCCCTTAGAATGTAAGTTTAAGAAAAATATATAATTTAACAACAAATAATAAAAATATGGAGTAATTAATTGGACATTGAACATTTAGTATTTGAAAACGGACCTAAAAGAGTAGGCCCATTCAGTCATGCAGTAAAAGCTGGAGACTTTCTTTTTGTCACTGGCCAAATGCCTACATTGCATGAAAATCCTGATGTTCTCGTAAGCACTGATATAAAAGAACAAACTCATCAAGTAATGAAAAATTTAAAAACAGTTTTAAAAGCATCAGGATCTTCATTTTCAAAAGTTACATTTGTAAGAGTTTATTTAGTTAATTTTCAAGATTTTGATCAAATGAATGTAGTATATAAAAGTTACTTTGATATTGATAAGCTTCCTGCTAGGACATGTATCGGAGTTACTGGATTAGCAAAAGGAGCTTCAGTAGAGATTGACCTAATAGCTAAGAATTAAAAAAGAAAAACCTGAATAAAATGTTTACTAAGATAAAATTATTTTTAAAAGCTAATAACTATTCACATGGACTTTTAACAGGGTTTAGCTTCCCTGGTATTGGCATGAGCACTGCAATGCTTGGTTTTGGCGTATATGCAGCCGAAGCTGGCTTAAATATATATCTTTGTATGTCATCACTTTTAGTTCTTTGGAGCATGCCTGGAATGGTGATATTTGTATCCCTTTATACTGCAGGAACTCCTATATTATTAATGTTTACAACTGTTCTGCTTGCTAATGTAAGACAGTTTTTCCTTGTTTTATCTGGTATTAAACTCCTTAATTTAGAAAATTTTAAAATTTCATTATTACAAAAACTTTTTTGGGCTCATTTTATAAGTCCTACAGGATGGGCTGAATTAGTTAGAATTAGTAAAGAGTTAAAATCTAATGAAATTTTTCCATTCTTTAAAGGTTTAAGTTTTGGATTGGTGTCTATTTGTATTCTAGGAACTTATATTGGCTTTAAACTTTTTGATATTCTTCCAACACACTTGATTGCTATTCCTGTATTTATAATGCCTTTATACATAACAATTTTAATGCTAAAGGCGACTGATATATTTTATAGGGTTGCAGTAGTTAGTGGAGGCATTTTAGGACCAATTCTTTTTCCATATATAGGAGATTGGAGCATTATAATTTCTGGTTTTATAGGGGCAACGTTTGGTTTATTCGCCCATAAAATTCAAACAACAAATAAATAAAATGATTGAAAAATTTACAACAAATACTGATTTAATGCCCTGGATACTTCTTCTTGCAGCAGCCTTAGGAATTTTTCTTTGGAGATTTTTTGGTGTTCTTTTATCAAATAAAATTAAAAATGATAGTCAGTTTTCTAAATGGATCAATGCCGTTGCATACGCAATGACAACTGGTTTAATGTTAAGAATTATTTTTTTTCCTACTGGTGCGCTTTCTTCAACAGAGTTATTTGATAGATTGTTAGCATTCATTATAGGCGTGGTTGTATTCTTATGTTTTCCTAAGAAACCGATAGTCGGCTTGATAATCGGAATTATAACTTTTGGAATCCTTATATTCTATGATTTGTACTTTTAGTTATCTATCATTAATTGTTTAGCAATAATTAATTTTTGTAATTCATTTGTACCTTCACCTATAACTAATAAAGGCGCATCTCTATAATATCGCTCTATGTTATATTCTGGAGAATAACCAAATCCTCCATGAATACGCATTGCTTCTGTTGAATTAAATAATGCCGTTTCTGTCGCAAATAATTTAGCCATTCCAGCTTGCAAATCTGATCTTTTTCCAGAATCATATGCTATTGCAGCTTGTTCTGTTAGTAATCTAGATGCTTCCAATCTAGTGCCCATTTCAGCTAATTTTATTTGAATAGATTGATGTTCTCCAATAGGTTTACCAAAAGTTTTTCTTGTTTTAGCATAAGCTATTGAATCATCTAATGCTGCTCTAGAAAGCCCTACACCTCTTGCTGCTACGTTAATTCTACCTAATTCTAAACCAGCTAAAATTTGCTTTAGTCCTTGACCTTCAATCTCACCTATAAGGTTTGAAGCACTTACTTTAACGTTATCAAACTGAACTTCTCCAGTATCAATTCCTTTATAGCCAAGCTTTTTTAATTTTCTTGCAACAAACCCGTCTTTCTTTTCAACAAGGATTAAACTCATTCCTTTATGAGCAGGTTTAATATTAGTATCGGTTTTAACTAAAACTGCTAGAACTGTTCCTTGAACAGAGTTTGTTATCCATGTTTTATTTCCATTAATAATATAACTATCGTTATCTTTAACCGCTTTTGTTGTTATCGATTGAAGATCTGTGCCGCAATCTGGCTCAGTAAGTGCTATGCCTCCTCTTATTTCCCCAGAAGCAAATTTAGGCAAATAATACTCTTTCATTTCTTTAGTGCCAAATCTCTCTACAGCTGCACACATTATTAAGTGTGAATTAAATATTCCTGACACAGACATCCATACAGCAGACACATTTTCTACAATTTTAGAATAAGTAACCGCAGATAAACCTAAACCACCATATTCAGGAGAAATTGTTGCTCCAAATAAACCTAGTTCAGCCATTTTATCAGCAATTAATTTAGGATACTTATCTTCTGATTCAAATTCTCTGACAAATGGCTTTACGTCTTTTTCAAGAAATTTGTTTACCGTATCAAGTATCAATCGTTCTTCTTCATTTGAAGATTTATCTACTTCTATCTTACTCAGTTCATTCATAATTAACTCCTATAATAATTAAATATCAACCTGACTTAATTCAAAAATAGAATTAACCGTATTAACATTATCCATTCTCATCATTAATTCTGTTAACTGATCAATTCTTTTGGATGACAAATAAGGCTCTGTTAAAGTTGTGAATTTTAATTTAAATTCTTCATCATTCATAAAATTTTCTGGTTCACCTTTTGGTATTTTAATAAATTTTTCATGTTTTACTCCATCAACTACTATTTTAACCTTGGCACTCATGTATTCAGGGCAACAATTTTCAGCATCTTCATCAGGGTTAACTTTTATACTTCTACATAATGAAAGCGTATCACTATTACTGAGATGTGTTTTATAATCATCCCAAGATAAATCTCCACCTTTCAAAGCTACA
>CAJJBL010000122.1 GCA_905182395.1 alpha proteobacterium SCGC AAA536-G10
TTTCCGACTAAATAATCTCCAGTCAACTGAATTAAACGCCATAAATATTTTCGATTTTTATCATTCATTTCTAAAAAATTCTTAAAAGAAATAATGTAATTCCTGGGAATGAAAAAAGAAGAATTACTCTTAAAATATCACTTATCAAAAAAGGGAGAACTCCTTTAAATGTCTCAGATATACTTACATCTACAGCAAGTTTGTTTATAATAAAAACATTTAATCCAACTGGAGGGGTTATGAGTCCAACTTCAACGACAATTAATGTTAGTATTCCAAACCAAATAGCAGTTTCTTCAGGTGTCATTCCAAAATCAAGTGTCATAATTAAAGGAAAAAAAACAGGAATAGTTAAAAGTATCATTGCTAGGCTATCCATTAAACAACCTAGAAATAAATAAAGGATTAGAATACATACCACTATTAAAAAAGGTGATAGGTTGTTATTTAAAGCAATTCTTCCAAGTTCGTTTGGAAGTTGAGTTAAAGCGATAAAAGAATTAAAAAACTCTGCACCCAATAATACTAGAAATATCATCCCAGAGGTAACTGCTGTACTTTCTATTACCTCTATTAAATCAGCAAATTTAAAGTTTTTATTTAAGATAGCAATTAAACCAGTTCCACCAGCTCCTATTGCTCCTCCTTCAGTTGGAGTAAACCAGCCTAAATAAATACCTCCTATCATTACTAAAAAGATTAAAATTATTTGCCAAATATTTTTAAATAATAAAAATCTTTCTTTCCAGCCAACTCTATTTTTTGTAGGGCCAGAGCCTTTAATAAATCTTACATATAGTGCTATGGTTAACATATAACCTAAAGCAGCTAAAATGCCGGGAATAAAAGCTGCCAAAAACATTTTAGCAATATTCTGTTCAGTTAAAATTGAGTATATTATCAAAATTACTGATGGAGGTATTAATATACCTAAAGTACCACCAGCCGCCAAAGTTCCAGTGCTTAAAGCACCAGAATACCCAAGACGCCTTAGTTCTGGTAATGCAACTTTTCCCATAGTAGCGGCAGTTGCTAATGAAGATCCACAAATTGCTCCAAATCCAGCACAAGCTCCTATAGCAGCCATTGCCACTCCACCTTTACGATGTCCTAAAAGAGCACCAGTAAATTTAAATAATGCTTCGCTCATCCCTGCTTTGCCAGCAAAGTTCCCCATTAATAAAAAGAGAGGAATAACAGAAAGAGAATAATTTGAAAAAAGATGCCATACACTTGTTTTAACTTGAGATAAAATTGGAAGCCATCCTGCAATCAAAATAGTCCCCGAACAACCAACAATTAACATAGATAAGCCAATAGGAATTCTAAAAGCTAACATAGAAAATAATATTGGAAATGCTAATATACCAAGTGTAAATTTATCCATTTAAACTAGCTTCCTAAAATATCATAAATCTTAATTGTGAAAGTATAAAAACAACAAATAGTTAAAAGAAAGAATGATACAATAACTGGTAAAAAGGGTATCCAAATAGGAAATGCTAAGAGCATAGTTTCTTCTTGGTAAACGTACATATCTCTTGCTCCTAAAACCATTCGGGAGCTAAAAAAAAGTGCCGTTACTCCAAAAATTAAAGAACTTAAAGCATCTAAAAAGTTGATTTTATTTTTTGATAACTTAGCTGTAATAAAATCAACTATAACGTTCCCATTTTTCAAATGACAAAGAGGTAAGAATGAACTAATAGCAACGGCACATGCTATCTCTACTAATTCAAAATCACCCAAAAGAGGGGATGAAAAAACAACACGTCCAAAGATTGAAAATACACTAATTAATGCAACTACTAAAAGAACTAAACCTCCAAAAAGAGCAAATAATCTTGATATTGTATTTAAAATACGCCCAAATTGATTATCTGGACGCATTTTTATTTTTTTAAATTTATTAAGAATCATAATTTATTATTTATAATGTTTTCTCATACTTTGCGATCAATGATTTAGCTATATCATAAAGTTTTTGTCCATCAAGCCCTTTGCTGTTCGCTTTTTTGATCCAATCTTGAATGACTTCATCTCCAGCTTTTTTAATTTCTGTTACTGGTGCTCCAGATAACACATGAAACTCTCCGCCGGCTTTAACAGCTAGATCTTTGGCAGGACCTTCAAATCCATCCCATAAAATTCCCGCTTGTTTAGCTAAAGACATACCTGAATTATTATCAATAATTTTTTTATGAGCATCAGATAATGAATTATATTTTGCTTTATTCATAATAAATAAAAAAGGAGTAGTATATAACCCTCTATTTCCAGCTATGTTGGTATGAGATTTAGTAAGTTCTTGAAGTTTAAAAGAAGGCATTATCTCCCAAGGTACAACCATACCATCAATAACACCTTTTGATAAAGATGGTGCAACTTTGGGTACGGGCATGCCAACGGGTGTCGCTCCTAACTTTTTCAAAAGATTAGTTGCTGAACGTGTAGGTCCTCTAAGTTTAAGTCCTTTAAAATCAGCAACTGATTTTATGAGTGTTTTTTTTGTATGTATCATCCCAGGAGCATGAACATGAACTGCTAGAATTTTATAATCTTTTAGATCTTCTGCGCCCGCTGTTTCAACAAATTCTTGAACTGCTTGAGCGGTTATCTTGGCACTAGTAGGCATAAAAGGTAGTTCAAATACAGATAATCTAGGAAACCTTCCAGGAGTATAACCAGCAACTGTCCATACTAAATCGACAACCCCTTCACGAACTTGATCAACAAGCTGCGGTGGTTTGCCTCCAAGTTGCATTGAAGGATACATTTCTGTAATTATTTCCCCATTACTTTCCTTGTTTACTTTGTCGGCCCAAGGTTTTACAAATTTAGCGTTAGAGTTTGCAGGCATTGGCACAAATGTGTGAAACTTTAATGTAATTTTATCAGCTGATGCACTAAATGATAATCCAGCACTGATAATAGTGGTGGCTAATAATCCTATTATTTTATTCATTAATATTCCTCCAGATTAAGATTTTTTTTCTATGAATAAATCATTAACTACATATTTATAAAAATCAAACTCTATTTTAATAAAATATAGATAATATTATCATTATATGATAAATTGTTACTATAATAATAGCTTTTTTATTGATATGATGTATTATTGATATTAATCAATTGAAGGTTTAATGAAATGGCCATAAATGCGCTGAGTTATATTGGGGTAAATTCAGATAAGTTAGAGGATTGGGATAGTTTTGCAGTTCAGCATCTCGGCATGCAGAAAATTGATAATGGATCAAAGTCTTTGTCATTCAGAATGGACAATCAAAAACAAAGATTTTCTATATCTGGTGAATCAGGAGATGCACTAGCTTACCTTGGCTGGGAAGTTGAAAAAAAAACTGATCTGGAGATGTACGCTAATAGATTAGATAATATTAATGTATTAGTTATGGAAGGTACTAAACATTTAACGGATAAAAGATTTGTTGAGGATTTAATATATTTTGATGACCCAGCAGGAAATAGAATTGAGTTAGTTTATAAACCTCATTTGGATAAAGATCCATTTATTTCAGGAAGACCAATATCAGGCTTTAAAACTGACATATGTGGTTTGGGTCATGCTGTATTACATGTTTCAAATATTGATGATTTAATTCCGTTTTATAAAGATATCTTAGATTTTAAAATAAGTGATTATAGTTTTGATCCAATATCATTATGTTTTTTTCATGTAAATGGACGGCACCATAGTTTTGCTATGATAGGAACTGGTCAACAAGGGTTTCACCATTTTATGATTGAATATCAAAATCTAGACGACATCGGTCAAGGCTATGATCTTCTTCAATTTAAAGAAAATGCTATTGCCTACACCCTAGGAAGGCACACTAACGATTATATGACTTCATTTTATGCTCATACACCATCAGGGTTTTTTGTAGAAAATGGTTGGGGTGGTAGAATTATTGATCCAAGCACCTGGGTGCCTCATGAAACAGATGTAGGCCCTAGCTTTTGGGGTCATGAAAGATTATATCTCCCAGATATGGAACGATTAAAATTTAGAAAAAAACGTTTAGAAACAGCCAGACAAGGAAACCAATCTCCTATGATTATTGATTGTCCGTGGCTTTACCAAAACGTTAAAAATAAATAAATATCATTTATGTAATGTTAAAAATGGACTGAGTTTAATATGAACAATTTGGATTTTGATGTTGTAATTGTAGGATTAGGGCCAACTGGTGGCACTTTGGCAAATTTACTAGCTATGAATAATGTTTCCGTTCTTATTTTAGAAAAAGAGGCAAATATATACAACCTTCCTCGTGCAGTACATTTTGATGATGAGATAATGAGAGTTTTTCAAACTATAGGTATTACCAAAAGTTTGTCTAAAAAATTAATTATTAATAAGGGGACAAAGTTTATAGATGATAATGGTGAATTACTATTAGATTGGCCAAGACCAAAGAAAATTACAGAAAATGGATGGTACCCAAGTTATCGGTTTCATCAACCAGATTTAGAGAGAAGCTTAAGATATAATTTAAAAAAATATAAAAATGTTGCTACAGTTCAAAATGCTCAAGTTTATAAGACTGTTAATAAAAAAAATTATGTAGAAGTAAATTATAAAAATACTAAAACTAATAAAATTTACTCTTTAAAATCAAAATATATAATTGGCTGTGATGGTGCAAATTCGTTCCTTAGGAATGAAATTAATTCAGAAATGGAAAATTTAGGTTTTGAGCAACGTTGGGCTGTTATTGATGTAATTTTAAAAAGAAAAAAAAAGGATTTACCTGATAGAACAATTCAATATTGTAGTCAATTTAGGCCAGCAACTTATTGTAGAAATGTAGGTAAGAGAAGAAGATGGGAAATAGCTCTAAAGGATAACGAAAGCTCAAACACCTTTTTTAAAGAAAAATCACTCTGGAAATTTTTAAGTCGATGGGTTACCCCAGATGATGTTCATATTGAAAGAAAGACTATATATAAGTTTCAATCTGCAATAGCTAAAAAATGGAGAAAAGGACGTATATTTTTAGTAGGAGACGCCGCCCATCTAACCCCACCTTTCATGGGACAAGGCATGTGCGCTGGAATAAGAGACGCTTCAAATTTAGCTTGGAAGATTAGTATTAGTTGTCAAAAGGGTCATAATGAACAATTGCTTGATACATACCAATCAGAAAGAGTTAGCAATGTCAGAGACTATATAAAAACAGCAATGAAAATGGGAGAATTACTTAATTCTATTGGAGGATCAAAAGTTTCAGACACTGTATTTATTCAACCTGATGGATCAATTAAGATGAATACTATTAAACCAAAACTTGGAAAAGGATTAGGAAATCCAAAAGATTCTAATAGAGGAAAAATATTTCCTTCCTTTAAAAATGAATTGGAAAAAGATATTGATGTTTTATATTCGTGTGAACCTATATTAATTACTAATAGAAAAGTAAATAAAAAGGAATTTCCTATTAAAACTTTTGATATTAAAGATATTCCTAAAATTGACATGATACTAAAAAAATTTAAAAGTAACGCGTTAATACTTCGTCCTGACAGATACGTTTTTGCTAGTAGTAATGAAAAAGACTTAGTAAAATTTTCTAAATCATCTATCGATCAAATTTATAATTAATAAGGTTTTGCCAAATGTCTGGTTTTGAAAGATATAATAAAATTTTAAATTTGTTTTCAGAACAAAGAAATTCTTTGACAGTAGCAGAAATTTCACAAGAGTTAAAAGTTCCAGCAAGTACTGTTTATAGAATAGTTCGTGAAATGGTTTTGGCGGAGTTTATTGAGAGTGCTGCTGGGTCTTACTTTAGATTAGGGCAAGCATTTATTAAATTTAATCGAATTATCAATTTGTCAGATCCTTTAATTCAGGCAGGAGAACCATTTCTCAAAAAACTAGCAAATGAAAACCCGATTCCTAGCACAAATATATTAGCAAGGTTATTTGGTAATAAGGTAATGTGTGTTGCGGATTTTAAACACTCAACTTTTAAAAATAATACAAGTTATCAAAAAGGAAGGTTAATGCCATTGCTTTATGGAGCAACGTCTAGAGCTATCATTATGCAAATAACAGAGAAACGCTTAAATAATATTTTAAATCTAGAAGGTTTAAATAATGATCTGCAAAAAGAAATATTTATAAAAGGGTTAGATCAAGACAAAAAAAAAGGTTTTTGTAAAACTGAAGCTCAAGTTGACATTGGATTAATTGGCTTTGCTTTATCAATAAGCAATAAAAAATTAGGAATTGAAGCTTCATTAAGCTCAATATTTAACATTAGCGATTTTCGTCCTGAGCATGAACCATCTATATACGCAAATTTGTCAAGTTACGCTTTATTAATAGAGAGATATATAAATAAAATATTTATTGATACTGAGGCTTATCATAACAATTATTTAAATAAGGATTAAAATGATGTTAACTGGAGTTCAAGCAGATTTATATCTTCATCATCTTGAAATACAAAGTAATAACCCAGATAATCTGGCAAAATTTTATTCAACCGCTATGAACATGCAAATAAATAAAATCACTAATCAAAAGATTATATGTAATGGTCCATCTAGAAAAATAATTATTACTCAGGGACATAATAAAACCCTAAGTTACGCAGGTATGGTTTGCAGAAGTGAAAAAAATCTAATCGGATTTAGAAAGTTTTTAGTTATGAATCAGGTCAGTATTAAACAATTTAAATCAGAAATTTATAAAACTGGATCTTTTTCTATTCAAGATCCTGATGATAATATCATATGTTTTGGTGTTTTAAATGATAATGAAAAATTATATTCAGAAGGAATAAATGGACCTTTACAACACTTGACCTTTGCTTCAGAAAACGTAGAAGCTTTTCAAAATTTTTACGAAAAAAAACTTGGGTTTGACGTCACTGATAGAGTTGTAAAATCAGATGGTAAGCTAGCAACTTGTTTCACCACATCTAATCACGAACACCACACAATAGCATGTTTTAAGTCAGTAAAAAAAGGAATGGATCATCATTCTTATGAAGCTGGTGAGTGGAATCATATAAAGACTTGGTGCGATCACCTTGCCTCACACGATATACAATTAATGTGGGGACCTGGTAGACACGGACCAGGAAATAACTTATTTATTTTTATTGAAGATATTGATGGGAATTGGATTGAAATTTCAGCTGAATTAGAAACGGTACATGGCCGACCGACAAAGAACTGGCCACAATCAGAAAGAACTCTTAATCTGTGGGGAAAAGCAATTTTGAGATCATAAGAAAAGGAAAAAAGATGAAGTTATTAAGTTTTATAAGGCTAGGAAAATCAAGCTTTGGTGCTGTAGTCAATGATGGTGTTATAGATTTAACTGGTAAATTAGATCCAGATGTAAATAGTATTAAAGATTTAATATCTTTGGATATGCAAGATCAAGCTGAAGAATATATTGCAGGCAAATCAAAAGATTTTTCATTATCTGACATTAGTTTATTGCCAGTAATACCGGATCCACAAAAAATTATGTGTGTTGGCTTAAACTATATGGAACATAAGAAAGAAACTGGTAGACCAGATGTTGATAATCCAACAATTTTTACTAGATTTGCAGATTCACAGGTGGCTCATTTGCAGCCAATGATTAAACCAGATAAATCAGAACGTTTTGATTATGAAGCTGAAATGGCTATTATTATAGGTAAAGGAGGAAGATTTATCTCTGAAAGTGAATCAATGAAACATATAGCTGGTTACGCTTGTTATAATGATGGAAGCATAAGGGATTATCAAAGGCATACTTCTCAATACACTCCTGGAAAAACATTTCCTGGAACTGGTGGATTTGGACCTTTTATGGTTACTCCTGACGAGGTAGGGGATTATACTAAACTTCCAATTGAATTAAGATTAAATGGTAATGTTATGCAGAAGGCAACTCTTGCTGACCTTATATTTCCAATTCCTAGACTTATTAGTTATATTTCAGAATTTACTGCTTTATCGGCAGGGGATGTAATTGTTACTGGTACACCTGGTGGAGTAGGCGATAAAAGAACTCCTGCGGTTTACATGGTTCCAGGAGATGTTGTTGAGGTAGATATTGGAATGTTAGGTATTTTAAAAAATCCAATAATTGCGGCTCCAAAGATATAAATTAATATTTTTTAAGTATAGGATTAAAATGAATAAATCGTTAATAACAAACTTAGTTGCAATATCTATTATTATGATTGGATTTGTTTTTAAGGATCAACATTCTTTTATTCTAATGACAGGTATTTTTGCTTTCTCAGGAAGTATTACTAATTGGATTGCAATTCATATGCTTTTTGAGAAAGTACCTTTTTTATATGGTTCAGGTGTCATATTAGATAGATTTGAAGATATTAAAATAGGTATAAGAAACCTAATAATTGAAGAGCTGTTTTCTACTGAACAAATAAATAAATTTTTATTAGAAAGTAAAGATAATCTGTCAGAAAATCTAATACATAAAATTGATTTTGATAGAATTTTTCAAGGCCTTGTTGAAGCTATTGAAGGTTCTCAGTTAGGTGGAATGCTTGCAATGGTTGGTGGAAGAAAAGCTTTAGAACCACTTAAAGAACCAATTATTAAAAAACTAAAGATAATTATTGAAGACATCGTAATTGAGAACTCTAATAAAGATAAAAACCAAAATTCTACGAGCAAATTAATAAACAAAATCGAAAATGTTTTAGATGCGAGATTGGCTGAATTAACTCCTAAAGATATCAAACAAATTATCCAAAAAATGATTAGAGATCATTTAGGATGGCTTATTGTATGGGGAGGGTTTTTTGGTGGATTATTAGGTCTTATATTAAGCCCGATAGCGCTTAACTTATTATAATTTTAATATGAGAAGAAGAGAGATTATTTAATCTCTCTTCTTTAAACTTATTTAAGATAGTAGCCATCCACCGTCAATATCAATGGTTGTTCCAGTTATAAACTCATTTTCAATAGCAAAAATAATTCCTTTTGCAACTTCATCTGAAGTGCCTGCTCTTGGTATTAAATTATTACCTGTTGTATTATTATAATAATCTTCTCTTGCTTTTCCTTCTAGAGGACTCATTGGTGTATCGATAATACCTGGTGCAACTATATTAATTCTTTTAGGAGCTATTTCTGGAGCAATGCCTCTTGCAAAAGCTTCAACAGCTCCTCCAACTGAAGAAATAGCTATTTGTCCAGGCCTACATTTTCTAGCAGGAGAACCACTAACTAGAACAATATTCCCATCATTTTTTAAATGTTTTGTTCCATATTTTACAACATTTGTATATCCCCAAAGTTTATCAAAAGATGCCTTGTAACCTTCTAAATCCATTGAAAGAAAAGGGCCAACAGCTCTTGATCCTCCAGTAGCTGAGTTAACTAAAATGTCGAATTCACCTTCTTCATCAAAAAATTTTTCAACAGCTTCTCTATCAAGAGCATTAAGCTTTCTTGTTGTTACATTTTTAGGAAGCGTTTCTAGTTTTTCTGGATTACGGCTAATTGCAATAACATGTGCACCTTTTTCTGATAACATTTTGGTAGTTGATAGTCCTATACCTGAAGTTCCACCAAATACGATAGCTTTTTTTCCGTTAATATTCATTGTTATTTAACCTTTATAAATTATAATTAATTATTAATGAATAACACATAATAATTTTTGTTAAAACATTTGTTATGATAGTTTTGTTAAAATAAATAAAGGATAGTAAATGACAGTCGAGTTATTTAGGGACGATGCTTATATTAAAAATTATAATTCAAGGATTACTGAAATTGTTTCTGATGGAATTATTCTTGATAAAACGGTTTTTTATCCAGAAGGAGGAGGTCAACCAGGTGATGTTGGGATTATAACTATTAATGAAAATGATATAGTGGTTACAGGTACTAGATATGACAACAACAGATTAGTTCATTTAATAGAACAACCTAATGCTTTGAAAATTAATCAAGACATTGAAATCAAGTTAAATTGGAAGAAAAGATATAGCTACATGCAAGTTCATACTTGTCTTCATCTTTTATGTTCTATAATTCCAGCACCTGTTACTGGAGGTTCAATCGGAGACGCAAGAGGAAGGTTGGACTTCGATCTTGAAACAAAGCCAGATAAAGAAATGATTTTAAATCAATTAAATGAATTGATAAGTAATGATTATTTAATATCAATCTCTGAAATAACAGATGATGAGTTAGATAAAAATCCAGAACTAGTAAGAACTATGTCTGTAAAGCCTCCTCGAGGATCAGGAAAAATAAGAATGGTTTCTATAGGTGATAAAATAGATTATCAACCATGCGGTGGAACTCATGTAAATAAAACATCTGAAATAGGTGAGGTAATATCTATTAAAATTGAAAATAAAGGTAAAATGAATAAAAGAATAATTATCAACCTGTTACAATAGATCAATTCTCAATCATTATTTCTTACATAATACTTCAAAAGGTAATGTTCTTTTTTCTTTAATGGACTTTAAAGAGTTTTTAGATCTTTCTATCATGCTAGGTCCGCCTATAACATGAATGCCTAATGTTGGGGGTATTGTATCATTAGTCTTATTAACAAGTTTTTCATAACCAGACATATATTTGTCTCCAGTTTTAATAATTTCTATATCAGTGAAACCTATTTTTTTTAATATTGATATTGTTTCTTCTGGAGGCAATAAGTAGCTCATTGATTCAGAGTCGGCCCATGGCAATGGGAATATAGGGTCGCCTAATGGTCCTAATCCATGTTCGGTAAACGCAAAAAAACTTCCTTTTTTTAATACTCTATAGGCTTCAGAAAAAAATCTATCTCTTTGTGCTACATTCATAGTTACGTGTTGTGAATAAGCTCCATCAAAAGTGTTATCTTCTAATTCTAATATTTCACCATTTCCAACTTTTAGATCAATTTTATTTGACATTGAAGTCAATTGATTAAATTCATTTCCAAGTTCAATGAAACTAGGTGTTATATCTATTCCAGTAATGAAGCATTCAAATTTTTTTGCATAATATCTTGCAGGTCCGCCAAGTCCGCAACCTATATCTAAAATTTTATTACCTTTTGAAATTGGCATTCTTTTCCCAAGATCAACTGTAGCTGCTATACCTCGCGCATGATATTGATCAATAGGAAATAAATCTTCTATTTCTAATTTTTTATCAATTAAATTAGCTTCAATCATCGCTTCACGAACTCTTAAATGCAGATTTCCTCTGGTCCAAAATTGTTTTAAATCATTTGATTTGGTCATATAATTTAACTTTGATTTATTAGCTATTGATTATAAAGTCAGCGCATCGTTCGCCAATCATCATACATGCAGCATTAGTGTTTCCAGAGATTAATGTGGGCATTATAGAGGCATCTGCAATACGTAATCCTTTAATTCCATGAACTTTAAGGTTTTTATCAACAACTGCATTTTCATCAAATCCCATTTTACAAGTACCTGATGGGTGATAAAGTGTTTCAGCTTTATTTTTTACAAAATCTAAAATTTGTGCATCTGAAGAAAACTCATAACCAGGTTGTATCTCATCATCACAAAATTCTTTCATTGGTTCAGATTGCATCAATTTTCTTATTAACTTAACCCCAGCTATAAGCGTATCCCTGTCTAATTGACTTGATAAAAAATTATATTTAATACTTGGATATTCCTCAGGATTAGCAGATTTAATATGAATACTGCCCTTACTTTCAGGCAAGTTTTGATTAACTGTACATGTGATTCCAGGTTGTTTTCCTAAAGTTCTTTTTCCATTATTTAAAACTACTTTGTATGGAATAAAGTGAACCTGAACATCAGGTGCTGAAAGTTCTTTTCTTGTTTTAAAAAACCCAATCACTGGAGCTGAAGGAAGCGTTAAAAAGCCATCTCTTTTAAATACATATTTTAGAACTTGTTTAATTAGATTAACACCTCTCGCTTTGTCATTATATGCAATACCTGGTTTTGTTATATTATACACCAATCTTGGCCCAAGATGATCTCTTAAATTTTCTCCGACACCTTTAAGTTCATGAACTAATTTAATACCTTTTTCTTCTAAAATTGAACGATCACCAATTCCTGACAATTCTAAAACTTGCGGAGAATTAATAGCTCCACCACATAAAACAACTTCTTTGGCGGCATTAAATTCTATTAGTTTATTTTTATTTTTTACTTCTGCCCCAATGCATTGTTTTCCCTTCATTAATAATTTAGTTACTAAAGAATTAGTAATAATTGTAAGGTTTTTTCTTGATTTAATAGGTGATAGATAAGCTATTTTAGCACTCATTCTTTCACCTTTATAAATTGTTGTTTGTGTGTAGCTCATCCCTTCTTGATCATCACCGTTATAATCTTTATTGACGGGAATATTATTTGCTTCAGCAGATTTAAACAAACCATCATAGATTGGGTTTCTATCAGTTACTTCAGAGATTTTAAGAGGGCCATCTCCTCCTCTTACTTCTGTTAATTCACCTTGGTAATTCTCCATTTTTTTAAAAAAAGGCAAAACATCATCGTATGACCATCCAGTGTTGCCCATTTGAGCCCATGTGTCATAATCTAATTTGTTACCTCTTACATATACCAAACCATTTATAGCGCTTGATCCTCCTAGTAATTTACCTCTTGGTATTGGGATGGCTCTGTTTCCCGTGCTCTCTTCAGGCTCAGATCTGTATCTCCAGTTTGCCAATGGGTTATCTATTAAGAGAGCAAAACTTGCAGGAAGTCTTGTTACTGGGTGTGATGCTCTACCAGCTTCGATTAATAAAACTTTATTTTCTGGATTCTTAGACAATCTATTTGCAACAGCACAGCCAGCTGATCCTGCTCCAACAACAATATAATCAAAATCTTTTTTCATTATTAGCTCCTCTAAAATCAATTAGAAGACTAATCAATTCTTTAAAAAATATATTAATTTAATCTAATATTTTCTTTTATAAAAATCAACTTATTGAAAATTAATATAAACAATGTTAGTTAGGCAAATTATTTTCAGGAGGTTTGAATTGCTAGATTCGGTTATAGACGTTTCACAGATTTTAATAGCAGACATTGTTTTGTCTGGTGATAACGCACTTACAATAGGTATGGCCGCAGCGGCAGTTCCTGAAGCAAGTAGAAAAAAAGTTATTTTTATCGGATTAATGGTTGCGGCAATTCTAAGAATATTGTTTGCTTTAATTGCATCTTATTTAATCAGCGTTCCTGGACTGTTATTATTAGGTGGATTGATTTTGTTTTGGGTATGTTGGAAATTTTACCAAGATATTCAAGCATTTTCATCAACAGACAATGAAAAGGCTGACGTTAAAGAATCTGTTTCTGACAAAGGAATTAAAGCAGCTTTGATTACGATTATAATTGCAGATGTTTCTATGTCATTAGATAACGTTTTAGCTGTAACAGCTATCGCCAGAGATAACACTTTTTTACTAATGTTTGGAATTGGTTTTTCAATATTGTTAATGGCAGTCTTTGCGACTGCCATTGTTAAGTTGTTAACAAAATTTAAATGGCTATCTTATTTAGGTCTAGTTTTTCTGATTTATTTATCAGCTACTATGACCTTAGATGGATGGAAACAAGTTTATCCATTTTTAACCATTTAAATATCTTAGCTATCCATTTAAAAATTTGGGAAACCAAAGTGCTATATCTGGGATAAAGAGAACAAGCATCATACCTATTATTTGTAATCCAATAAAAGGAATAACAGCTGCAAATATTTCTTGTAAAGTTATCTCAGGTGGAGCAACTGATTTTAGCCAGAAACATGCTGGTCCAAATGGAGGTGATAGAAAGTATATTTGAATATTCATTACAAATAACACTCCAAACCATACAGCGGCCCATTCTGGCTCAAGACCAAGTTCAGGAGCCATTCCAACTACAACTGGGGCAAAGACTGGCACAGTGATAAAAGCAATCGCAATCCATTCCATAAAAGTTCCTAATACAACTAATATAAGCATCATGACAGCAACCACGCCAAGTGCAGGTAAGCCAAGATTTTCAAATAATGATCGCATGAAATCTGCACCACCAATTAGATTATATATACCTACAAAAGCAACTGCTCCAAGTATTAACCAAACGATTGTACCCACAGTTGACATCGTACCAGCCAAAGCTTGTTGAAGAAGATTCCAACTAAAAGAGTTTCTAACAAAAGCCACAATGATTGCTCCAACAACTCCTACTGAAGCTGCTTCTGTAACAGATGCTATTCCTCCATAAATAGATCCCATCACACAAAAAATTAAAAAACAACACATCAACACAGCAGATTTTTTTTCCTTGGTAAGTTTTATTGCTGATCCACGACGTTCTGCAACTTCCTCTGCAGTTGGAGCTAAAGAGTGGTTAAAAGTACATCTAACTAATGTGTATATTGCATAAAAGCATGCCAACATTAATCCGGGAACTGCTCCAGCCATAAATAAGTCTCCAATAGCAACATTTGCTGAAAGACCATATACTATCATTATAATGCTAGGAGGTATTAATGTTGCCAAAGCTCCGGATGCACAGACAACACCTATAGCTAACTTTTTATCGTACCCCAACCTTAACATTTGTGGTAAAGCAACTAGTCCTAACATTACTATTTCTCCGCCCATTACTCCAGACATGGCAGCTAAAATAACAGCTACAACAATGGTTTGAATAGCAACGCCGCCTCTAAGCTTACCTGCAAATATTTGCATGGCATCAAAAAGGTCTTCTGCAACCCCTGCTTTTTCAAGAATTGAAGCCATTAATACGAACAATGGAACAGCTACTAATGGGTACTTTTCTAGAAGGCCATAAGCATTTGTAGACACTAGTAGCATCCCAGGATAACCATAATAAAAAAGAGCACTGAATATAGAAACAAATAAAGTAACAACGCCTAAAGGCATGCCTGTCATCATTAATAAAACCATTGCAGCTACAATAATAAAACTAGCAGCTCCAATGGATATGTCATCCATATCAACATACAAGTTTGGCTCAAGATAATATCCAACTGAACTATAAAAACCATTTATTGTTGCAACAATACCTGTTGCTTCAAAAGCATGTTCAATAAACACTAAAACAATTCTCAGAATAATTAATCCTGCAATTGCAGTAATAATATTTTTACCAATTTGTGATTTAAAATGCCTATATAAGTTTACTAATAATTGAGCTAAATAAAGTGTAGCTCCTGAAACAAGCATTGTTTTTAAAATCAGAGGTTGAGGAGAATTCCATGCGCTGCCAGCTCTTTCAACGGCCATTACAGCTTCTATTGCTCTAACAATTGTCGCATCAATAAAGTACCATAATGCAATTACCCCAATAACATAAGCAAACAAATCTAAATACCATTGTTTTGCTTTACTTAACATAATATATATTACTGTAATACCAATGTGACGTTTATGAAGTGTTATATATCCTGCCGATAGCATCCAAGCACTTGCACACAAAACCATAACAGTTTCAAATACCCATTGTGTTGGCGAATGGAATAAATATCTAGATACAACCTCATAGCAAGTTAACAAGGCTGCAAATAAATAAAGTTGAGAAACAGCGAGTCCCATAAGTTTACTTATATGATCTACAAAATTTAAATTGTCTTTTGTAGGTGGAAAATTATCACTATCTATTATTTCATTAGAATTCATTTTTTGCCCCATAATTTGAACGTGTTAATTATAACTTAGATTAATTAAATATTCAGTCCATTAAAAAAATTTTTTTCTTTTTAAATTAAAATAAATAAATAAATAAATAAAATTAGTTGAATTGTTTGTTTTTTTTCTTCATGGTGTGACAACAGGGAGGAACTTATGGCATCAGAAGGTAGAAACGATCACGTAAAACACTACGGCCCTTGGGGTTGGATAAGTGGATTTGTATTAGCTACAACTATACTAGTACTTATGTTTGCTATTGCAGATGGTTTTTCTTGAGTTTAAATCAGAATATTTCTAGGAGGAAGTAATGAAAATGAAAATAACAGGGATTTTAAGTGTTGCAGTTGCTGCATCAATTATGGTCTCAAATGTAAATGCTAAAACTATTAAAGTTCAAGCAAGTTCAAAGTCAGGAGACTGGGCTCATAAATTTATGACTGAACAGTATGCTCCTAAATTAAAAGCTATGACTGGTGGAGCTTTAGATATTAAAGTTTTGCCTACTGGAGCTGTTGTTCCATACAAAGAGAGTATTGATGCTGTTGCTAGTGGAATATTGAATGGTGATTTAAATGCTATTTCTTATTTTTCCGGAAGAGATCCTGCTTTTGCTGTTATAGGTGATTTAATTGCGGGATGGGATACTCCTGAGCAATTACAAGCTTATTGTATGACTGGTGGCGGAAGAGAAATGCTACAAAAAATATATGATGGAACAAAGGCAACTGCAGGTAAAATCCACGTTATAGGATGTAGCCCTTATTCAAAAGAAGCTTTAGTATCTAAAAATAAAATAACAACTGTTGCAGGTTTAAAAGGTGTAAAAATTAGATCTCCTGAAGGTTTGGCAGCGGAAGTTTTTAGATTAGTTGGAGCAGCTCCTTCTGCTTTGCCATTTTCTGAGGTTTATACTTCTTTAGAAAAAGGTATAGTTGATGCTGCAGACGCTTCTGCTTACATAAACAACACTAATTCAGGTATGCATAAAATTGCAAAGTTTCCGATTTATCCTGGTATTCATTCAATGGCAAATCTTCAATTCATAATGAATAAAAAATTATGGAATAAAATGTCAAAAGATCATCAAACTGCATTAGAAGTTTGGTATATAGCTGCTTACACAGAAATGAGAAGAGCTGCTGATGTTGAAGATAGAGAGCAAGTAGCAAAAGATAAAGCTGGCGGTAAAATTACTGTTGTAGATTGGGCTCAGGAAGAACGTGATAAATTCAGAAAAATTTCTGTAGGTGCATGGGAAAATTTTGCAAAGAAAAGTCCTTTAGCTAGAGAAGCTTTGAATTCACAGTTAGCTTTCATGAAGAAAATGGGAATGCTATAAAACTTTAAATTATTAGTTAATTTAAAACTTGCTGAAAGTAAATTTCAGCAAGTTTTTTTTTACATTTTTTCCATTATTAAATTAGAAATATCTAACAATTTAGCGTCTTTATACCAAGACGTAATAATTTGTATACCTATTGGTAATCCGTCTTTACCTTTTAAAACAGGCAGACTAATTGCAGGAACTCCCATCATAGTCCAGTAACCATTGAAAATTGCATTTCCAGTATTCATTAAATCTCTGGGTGCTTGTCCAGTAGCAGCTGGAGTAACAATAGCATCAAATTTTGTAAAGATAGATTTTAAAATTTGTTGCATTTTTTTAGCTTTTTCAATGGCATCAATATACTCTTTTGCAGTCACTGGTAAGCCAGCTTCTATTCTGTTAACCGTAAAAGGATGAAGCTTTGATTTGTCTTCATTGTAGTAAGGAGATAAAGAGTTTGAAATAGAGCCATTCATAATTATTTCATGACATTTTGCTGCCTCAGAAAAACTGTCGCCAAGTTCTATTGTTTCTATATCCATAGGAAATTGAGCTACAAATTTTTTTATTTGTTGCTGCATATCTTGCTCACCGAAATTCCACACTGGGCCTTTGACAAAAGCAAACTTTGGTGATGAATTTGTTGTGGGTTCATTTTTAAAAACATAACTACTATCCATATCTAGATCGTTTTCGTGGTAGGATAAAATAACTGACGCAACTAATTTGATATCATCTGGAGTGTTAGCGTAAATACCAGGATGATCTAACCGTTGAGAAATTGCTGACATTCCAGCTCTTGATACGGTTCCAAAAGTAGGTTTGAGACCAAAAATACCTGTAAATGAAGCAGGTCTCAAAATTGATCCTCCTGTCTGAGAACCAATAGCTAACGGTATCATATTATCGGATACAGCAGCAGCAGAACCTGAAGAAGATCCGCCTGGCGTACATTCTAAATTTTTAGGATTTTTTGTTTTTCCTGGAGCAGATAAAGCAAATTCTGTAGTAACGCATTTTCCCATTATAACTGCGCCTGCGTTTCTAAGTAACTTTACAAGATGAGCGTCTTCAGTAGGCTTTCTGTTTTTACATATTAATGAGCCATTTTCAGTTGGCATATCCTTGGTATCAATTATATCTTTAATACCAACAGGAATACCATTTAACATACCCCCTTGTTTATTGTGGCGCCTTTTATCTGCAAGTTTAGCTTGATGAATGGCTAATTCAGGATCTATAAAAATCCAAGCCCCAACTTCAGATTCACGTAATTTTATATGATCTAAAAAAGCTTGAACATATTTTTCAGAAGTTAACTCACCTTTTTCCATCATGTTTAAGGCTTCTACAGCACTTAATTTTATTAAATTCATTTGAATTCCTTAATTATTGTTAATTACAAGTTTTGAATTACAGCTTCTGCTTCAATTTCAACAGTCATCCTAGGGTCCACTAAAGCTGAAACTTCTAGTAAAGTTGATGCAGGCTTATGTTCTCCAAAATAATCTATTCTTTTTGGATTAATAAGAGTTCTATCAGCTATATTTGTTAGAAAAACTCTGACCTTAACAACGTCTGAATAAGATCCTCCAGCAGCTTCAAGGCATGTGTTGAAATCTCTCATGGCTATATCAAATTGTTCTTTTGTATTATTTGGAATAGTACCATCAAAATTCATTCCTACTAGACCTGAAATCCAAATAATACCATTAGCTTCAACAGCATGACAGTAATGACTTACTGGTTGAAGAATATCAGGTATTAAAATTCTATTAATCATGTTTGCCCCTTTATAAAAATAAATATTATTTTTTTCTTTTATTATAAATTATTATAAAGTTTACTTTAAAATTAAATTTAAAAAAAGGATTTCGTAAAAATGGGAATCATTAAAGATGAAGAACAATTAAGAAAACTTTATGAATATCCTAAAGGCAGAGCTGCTATCAAAGTAATAAATGAATTAGAGCAACATAGTAAAGAATTTTTAAAACTATCGCCTTTTATTGTTATTTCATCCATAGGCGCTGATGGTATTGCTGATGCTTCACCTAGAGGAGACGGAAAAGGGTTTGTTAAAATAAAAGATAATAGAACAATTATAATTCCTGATAGATCAGGAAATAATAGATTAGATACACTTCAAAATATTATAGCGAATTCTACTGTTGGACTGTTGTTTTTTATTCCAGGGATTAATGAAGTACTTAGAATTAATGGTAATGGATATATTGAAGATGACATAGATTTATGCAGCGAATTTAAAATTAAAAACAATGTGCCCAAGAGCTGTATTTTAATAAATATTAAAGAGATTTATATGCATTGTGCAAAAGCTATTATGAGGTCATCGCTTTGGGATCCTAGTTCTTATTTAGCTGCAAAAGATTTTCCAACTATTAGTAGAATTCTCAATGACCAGATTAATTCAAATGATGATTTAAAAAACCATCAACAAGAAGAGCAAAAATATAGAGAGCAAATAGATAATTTTGGTTAATTAAATAATTCTAAATGCTAAATCACAATCTTTATTCATTTGCTTTGCAACATTTATAAAAATACATATCATGTTAATTATTAAATCATATTTAAATAGAGGAAATCATGCCTAAAATAGTTTTTTTAGATAACTTGCCTGCTCAAAATGGCTTAGATATATTATATTCTCAGTCTAAGGTAGAAATTATTAAAATAAGTAGCTCTGATAGTGAAGAAAAGTGTTTTTCAATTCTTAAAAATGCTGATGCTTATCAAGTTGGAGCGGCTAGAGATGAAGTTCCAGAATATTTGCAAGTTGATAAACGTTTCTTAAGCAAGGTTTCAAATCTGCTTATTGTATCATCTTCAGGAGCTGGTTATGACACGATTGATGTGCCAGCATGTACGGATGCGGGTGTGTTGGTTGTAAACCAAACTGGAGGAAATGCTGAAGGAGTTGCAGAACATGCTGTTGCAATGATTTTGAACTTATTTAAAAGAATTAATGAAGCAGATATTGCTCTTAGAAGGGGATGGAATGGAAGTAGAACTGATTTAATAGGAAGAGATCTTTTAAATAAAACTGTTGGCATAGTTGGTTTAGGTAATACAGGAAGTAGAGTAGCAGAAATATGTAAATTAGCTTTTAACTGTGAAATATTAGCCTATGATCCGTATATAGCGAAGGATACTTTTAATAGTAAAAATGCAAAGCAAGTTGATCTTGATGAATTGTTAATTAAAAGCGATGTAATTTCTGTTCATATACCGCTTAACAAAGAAACAAATAATATGATTAATAAAGACTGGTTTCAAAAAATGAAGAAAGGTAGTTTTTTTGTTACAACGGCAAGAGGCTCAATTCATAATGAAGATGACTTGTATGACTTTATAAATAACGACCACATAGCTGGAGCAGGTTTAGATGTTTGGGGTTATGAACCTCCTTCTTCTTCGCATAAATTACTTAAATTAGATAATGTAATTGCAAGCCCTCATACGGCTGGCGTTACCACAGATAGTCGTGCAAAAATGTCTGAATTTGTTGCTACTCAACTTTTAGATCTTTTTGATGGTAAAGATCCAGCTAGAGCTGTTAATCCTGAAATAATTGATATCTATAGAAATAAATTTAAGAACTTATAAAATCAAATAACTTTTTTAAAGGAGGAAATAATGAAAACTATTTTAATTACTGGAGCTAGTCAGGGTATTGGAAGAGCTACTGCAATAGAAGCGGCTAAAACTAAAGCATTTGTTGGTATAAACTATAATACAAATTTATCAGCAGCAGAGAGTTGTTTGGAAGAAGTAAAATCTGCTGGCGGAGATGGTATTATTTTACAATGTGATGTTGCAGATCATGTCGCAGTTAAAGCAATGTTTAATACTTTTATTGAAAAAGCAAAAACCCTTGATGGTGTTTTTAATAATGCTGGGATGACTGGCCCTATATCTCCTATACAAGATTTAGATCCAAAAGATTTAAAGCTATTAATAGATACAAACGTAATGGGAGCATTTTATGTTGCCCAAGAATCAGCTAAAATAATGATAAAACAAAAGTATGGTGTAATAGTCAATATGTCTTCTATTGCAGCGGATATAGGAGGTGCTGGTGAGTTTATTCATTATGCAATGTCTAAAGGAGCCATTCACTCTTTAACTTATGGAATGGCCAAGGAGCTTGGTAAACATGGAATCAGAGTTAATGCAGTTGCACCAGGACTTATTGATACTGAAATTCATGCTAAAGCTGGAGATGCTTCAAGAGTTGATAGATTAATGCCTTCTGTTCCATTAGGAAGGATAGGTGGCGCTGAAGAGGTTGCTCAAACTGTCATGTGGTTATTAGGAAAAGAATCCAGTTATGTCTCAGGATCTATAGTTCCTGTTTCAGGTGGAAGATAAAAGTTAAATACTAATATTACTATTTGTATTTAATTCAGCTTTTTTCTTCATTGATTGTCTGATGCCAATATAAGTTGAGGCTCCTAAAATTAAAGCGGCTCCCAGCCAAAGACCTGCTGGGGGCATTTCACTAAAAAATATATAACCTAATGAAACAGACCATATTAATCGTAAATAATCTAATGGGAGTAAAGCTGATATTTCTGCTCTTTTGAGTGCTTCATTTAAAAACCAATGAGTTAATGTTCCAGCAATTGCTATTAGTAAAAACATAAATAATTGGCTTAGACTTGGCCATTGCCAAACTTGAGTAGCAAGAATAAAAGTTACAGGTATAAGGCCAGCTGCTTGCCAAAAAGTAATAGTTAACGTGTTGTCAGTCAAAGTTAATTTCTTTGCCATCAAAACAGATCCAGACCACATTACTGAACCACATAAAATTAATATAGGGCCAAACCCAAGTTCTATATCAGGTCTAAGCACAATAACTGCACCCAAAAAGCCAACAAGCATTGCTGTCCATCTTCTTATTCCGACAATTTCTTTTAAAAATATTATAGCTAATATTGTTGCAAAAATTGGTACAGTAAACATTAGTGCTGTTGCTTTTGCTAATTCCGTGATGCTTAACCCGTAGAACATACAACACATAGCAACACTGCCTATAATAGCTCGAAAAGATTGTAATTTAACATTTACAGGCTTAAGTACTTTGAAGCCATTTTTCAAAACAACAGGTAAAAAAATAAGAAGAACAAATACTGTTCTAAAAAATGCAACCTCAAATGGATGAGTATCTTCTGTTGCAAAACGAATTAAGCAATGCATTGATGATGCAAAAAAACCAGATAAAATCATAAATAAAACAGCAGAAATACCAGGAGACATTATTGACGAAATGTTTAATTTTTTGATCATTTATTAATAGTCAATTCTTTTAACATGATAATTAATTAAGCTTAATTTAATTTAAATATTTTAAAAAGGAAAAAAATTATTAGAATAGGTAAACTATATATAGTTTATCATATTAAATGAGGTTAAGTAAAATGTTAAAAGTCAAAGCTCTTCTTTTCGATGTGTTTGGTACAGTCGTTGACTGGCGATCTGGAATAGCAAATGCTACTGAAATAATTGCAAAAAAAAATGATGTTCAAATTAATGCATTAGAATTTGCAGATGCATGGAGAAAAGAATATCAGCCAGCAATGGAAGAAATTAGAAAAGGAAGACGTGAATTTACTATATTAGATATACTCCATAGAGAAAATTTAAAAAAAATTGCTCCAAAGTTTAATTTAAATAATCTTTCAGAAGATGATGAAGATTTTTTAGTTACAGCTTGGCACAGACTTCCTGGTTGGCCAGATAGTAGTGCTGGTTTAAAAAGACTAAAAAATAAATTTATTATAGCAACTCAATCAAATGGTAATATTGCCTTGATGGTTAATATGGCAAAACATTCTAATTTAAATTGGGATGTTATTTTAGGAGCAGAAGTTCTTCAACATTATAAGCCTGATCCACAGGCATATTTAAAAGCTTGCAAAGTTCTTACTTTAGATCCTTCAGAATGTTTAATGGTTGCCGCTCATGATGATGATTTGTTGGCTGCAAGTAAGCAAGGAATGAAAACAGCTTATGTTGATAGGCCACATGAGTTTGGTAAAGAAAAGTTATTTGATATAGCTGAAGTGAATGATTATAAAGTTAATAGAAACTGGGATTTTATTTCAAATGATTTTAATGATTTAGCAAACCAGCTTAGATGTGAGTAAAAATAATTTAATAAAAATAAGATGAGTACTTTTTTAATATGTCTGATGTAAAACCTTTAATTGGAATTTCTACTAATGAGCTAACTAATTTCAATGGTAGGCAAGTTTCTCATTCAACAGGCCTGAGATATGTAAATTCTGTATCTAAATTTGCTAATGTAATACCAGTTTTAATTCCTTCTAATATCAAAGAAAAAGATTTAGACAATTTGTTAACAAAAATTGATGGATTAGTTTTAACTGGAGGAAGAGCTAACGTAGAACCTCATCATTTTGGAGGAAACCCTTTCCCAGATGATGAACCTATCGACCCTGGAAGAGATAAAATTGTTCTTGAAATGATACCAAAATGTGTTGATTTAGGTATACCAATTTTTGGAATATGTAGAGGAATTCAAGAAATGAACGTTGCATATGGAGGTAGCCTTCATTATAGAGTTCATCTTTTGCCTGATAAAAATGATCACCGAATGCCAAGAAATGAAGATGTAACGGTAAAAGATATTTTTACTTTAAGGCATCGAATTGATTTTATAGATGATGGTTATTTTTCTAAACTTATTGGAGAAAAAAGCTGCTTAGTCAATTCCTTGCATGGACAAGCAATAGATTTTTTATCGAAAGATTTAAAAGTTGAAGCAAATTCTGATGATGGTATCATTGAAGCTATTAGTATTTCAAAGCATCCGTCTTTTGCTGTTGGAGTTCAATGGCATGCTGAATATGAACCTGAAAATAATCTACTTAATAGATGTTTGTTTGAAGAATTTGGTAAGGCTTGCTCTGATTATGCTAAACAAAAATAGTTTTATGCAATAGAATTTTTTATCTATATTAAATGTTGTGGACCGATAGGTATAATTCTATATGGATTAATATGTTCATGAGAGTAATAATAGTGTCTTTTAATATGATCAAAATTAGTTGTAGATTTAATCGCATTATTTTCAAATAGTGTTTTCATATAATTGTTTATATTTTTATATTCACTTATTTTTTTTAAATTACATTTAAAATGAAGATAATAAACACAATCAAATCTCAGTAAAGTTGGTAATAATCTAATATCTGCTTCCGTAATTGAATTACCAACTAAATAGAGGCTATCTTCTAATTTTTTTTCAATAATATTAAGTGAAGAAAATAATTTATTAGCGGCATTTTCATATGATAATTGAGTTTTAGAAAAACCAGTTTTATATACCCCATTATTAATATCATTATAAACAAAGTCATTAATTTCATCTATCTCATTTTTTAATATATCTGGATAATAATCAACATGATTATTTGTAATTTGATTAAAAGCTTTGTTAAAAATTCTAATTATTTCTGAGGATTCATTGCTTACAATTGTATTAGTTTTTTTATCCCATAAAATAGGAACTGTTGCTTTAGTTGAGACATGTTTGTCAGATAATTGATAAATTTCATGGATGTATTTTTTTTTATGAAGACTATCTCCAGTTGTCCCAGGAAAATTCTTATTGAAAGACCAGCCCATATCAAGCATATCTGGATCAACATAATCAACAGTTATGTGTTGTTCCAATTGTTTCAGTTTTCTGAATATAAGAGTTCTTTGAGCCCAAGGACATGCATAGCTTACGTACAAATGATATCGTCCAGTTTCTGGAATATATATTTTTTCATCTAAGCTGATATTATTTCTAAACACGCTTTCAGATCTTTTGAATGAGCCGCTTTTATCGTTATTTGAGACTGAGCCTTTTACCCACAATCCATCAATTAATTGACCCATCATATATCCTTACGAATTATACATTAAAAAGATATTTATAGCATATTTGTTTAAAATATTTGAAAAACAATTTAAATTACTTCTCTACTTAAACTATAATAATAGATTATTGATATATCTAATTTAATTAAGAGGAAAACATTATGAAAAATATTGGCGTTATTGGTGGTGGTCTAATAGGTGCTAGTTGGGCGGCAATTTTCTCTAAGAGTGGTTTTAATGTTTTTGTATATGATACTATACCAGTTGTTTTTGATACATTTAATGAAAGAGTAAAGCTTTTTTTAGAAGAGCTTAAAAGTATTGATCCAAAAATTAATATTGAAGATAGTTTTAATAGAATTTCTATAAATGTATCAATCGAGGATTTATGCCATAATGTTGATTATATTCAAGAGAGCGCTCCAGAAATTTTATCAGTTAAACAGGAGTTATTTGCAAAATTAGATCAACTTGCTCCTGACCATGTAGTAATTGCGTCTTCTTCTTCGGCGATGCCTATCTCTAGCATAACTCAAAACTTAAAAGGTCAGCATAGATGTATAATTGCACACCCTGCAAATCCACCGCATTTAATTCCATGTGTTGAAATATGTCCAGGTCCAAATACTTCATCTATTACAATAGAAAAAGCTAAAACTATATTTGATCAATCTGGTGCTTCAAGTGTGAATGTTAAAAAAGAAATTGATGGATTTATTTTAAATAGGCTTCAAGGAGCTTTATTAAATGAATCTCTTAGATTGTATTCAGAAGGATATGCTAGTTCTGATGAAATTGATGCAACAATTAGAGATGGTTTGGGTTTAAGATGGGCTTTTATGGGACCATTTGAAACAATAGACCTAAATGCTCCTGGAGGCATCAGAGACTATATGGCACGTTATGGGCCGATGTATATAGAGATGGCTAAAACTCAAACTAAAATACCAGATTGGTCTGATGAAGCTGGAGAAAAGTTAGAAATAGAAAGAAGAAAAATACTTCCTGAAGATCAATTACAGGAGAGAGCAAAAAAGAGAAATCTTCTTCTAAAATCACTTAGGAAAATAAAAATAGAAAATGATGAAGAGTAAACATTTAATTTTAGTTAGAGAGAATTTATTTTGCAGCCATTAGATAATTTAAAAGTTTTAGATTTATCACGTTTAGCTGCTGGAAATATGGTCAGTCATATGTTTGCAGATTTTGGTGCTGATGTAATTAAAATTGAAAGACCTGGTAAAGGAGATGATTTAAGAAATTGGAAAGTTAATGGTATTTCTCATTGGTGGGCGGTATATTCAAGAAATAAAAGAAGTATCGCCTTAAACCTTAAAGAAAAAGAAGGTTTAAACCTCCTTAAAGAGTTAGTAAAAACTGCAGATGTTCTTATAGAAAATTTTGTTCCAGGTACTCTTGAAAAATGGGGCGTTGGCCCCAAAAAATTAATTGAATTAAATAATAAAATTATAATTCTAAGGATTTCAGGATGGGGTCAAACAGGTCTATATAAGAATGCTCCTGGTTTTGGATCTTTAGTTGAGGGTATGAGTGGATTTGCAACTATGACTGGCGAAAAAAGTCAGATGCCACTTCTTCCTCCAACAGCATTAGCTGATATGATCGCGGGTCTAACTGGTTTTGGAGCTGTGTTAATGGGAATTTTAGCATCTAAGAAAAATGATTTAGGAGGTCAGGTAATAGACTTATCTTTATTTGAGCCTCTTTTTTCTATAATAGGGCCATGGGCGGCAAGTTATAAAATTTCTGGAAAAGTTCCAGATAGAATGGGAAATAGAAGCAGCGTTGCGGCTCCAAGAGGCATATATAAAGCTAAAGATAATAAATATATATCTCTCTCTGCCTCAATGCAGTCAATGTGGGAAAAGCTAGCTATTACTATTGGTGAAAAAGAATTAATAAATGATCCTAAATTTATATCAAATAGCGATAGGTTAAATAATCAGGATCACTTAGACAACGTAATATCTAAATTTATGAAGAAATATAATAGAGATGAACTTTTAAAATTATTTTCTGAAGCTGGAGTTACAGTAGGACCTGTATTAGATATATCAGAAATAATTGATCATCCTTATGTAGTTGATAGAGAGATATTATTAGAACATGAGAATAGTGAGTTTGGAAACATTCTGATGCACCAGGCCTTTCCAAGATTAAGTAAAACGCCGGGCAAGATATTAAAATCAGCTCCTTCAATAGGAGAAAATACAGATGATATCTTAAAAGAAATAGGAATAACTCCATTACAAATTGAACAATTAAGAAATAAGAAAATTATCAATTAACTTAATTCTTCACATGTTAAATCAATTATTGACATCAATAAATTTAAGGAACAAAATATGCTTATTAGGGGGTATTTTTCATGGATGGGTTAAACAGAGATTTAAGAGATTATGATTTAATAATAAGAAATGGAACGCTTGTTGATGGAACAGGAGAAGATTCTGTTCTTGGTGATATTGCTATAAAAGATGGTATTATAGCGGCTATTGGAGAAGTTCAAGGGAAAGCTAAAACAGAAATTGATGCTAAAAATCTAATAGTTTCTCCTGGTTTTGTTGACATTCATACTCATTATGATGGCCAAGCTATATGGGACAGTCAATTAAAACCTTCATCACTTCATGGCGTTACAACTGTAGTAATGGGTAATTGTGGAGTTGGTTTTGCTCCTTGTAAGAAGGAAGATAGAGTAAAGTTAGTTGAATTAATGGAAGGAGTTGAGGATATCCCTGCTCCAGTAATGCATGAAGGCCTAGATTGGCAATGGGAGACATTTAAAGAATATGTTGAAGCATTAGAAACAAAGAAATTAGATATAGATGTTTGCGCGCTTCTGCCACATGCCGCTTTAAGAGTTTATGTTATGGGTGAAAGAGCAATAAAGCATGAAATAGCTAATGAAAAAGACATGAATATAATGAGAAAACTTGCAAAAGAAGCTGTTGAAGCAGGGGCTTTTGGATTCTCAACATCTAGAACTATAAGTCATAAAAGTTTAAAAGGTGAGTTTACTCCAACATTAAGAGCACATGAGAATGAATTAACAGCCATCGCAATGGGTCTGTCAGATGCAGGTTCTGGCTTTATGGAAATTGTTTCAGACTGGAATGAACCTGATCCTGAAACTGAATTTGAAGTACTTAAAAGAATAGTTAAGAAATCAGGAAGGCCAGTGGTTTTTAGTTGTACACAAAGACATGACAGGCCAGATTTTTGGGAAGATTTAATGTCTATGGCAAGACAAGCTCAAAGTGAAGGGTTACCAATAAGACCTGTTGTTACACCTCGACCTATTGGTTTATTATTAGGATTAAATGGAAGCCAAAATCCTTTTTCAGGGACAGACACTTATAAATCAATTGCTCATTTACCTCTTGATGAAAGAGTTAAAGAAATGAGAAAAAAAGATATAAAAGCTAAAATTTTATCTGAAGATCCAATTAAAGGAAGTACATTTCCATTAATAAATAGAATTGGTTATGCTCAAATGTATAGATTTGGATCTCCACCAAATTATAATCCAAAGCCAGAAGATTCAATAGAATCATTAGCTAAAAAATCTGGAGTAACCTCTGCAGAACTTGCTTATGAAATACTTATGGAAAATGTAGGTAATAATTTTATTTATGCTCCTTTAGTTAATTATGCAGAACATACGTTTGATGTATGTCAAAAAATGCTTGAAGATAAAAACGCAATTATGGGATTGGGTGATGGTGGAGCTCATGTTGGTTTTATCTTAGACGCAGGGTATCCCACATGGCTTATTTCATATTGGTCTGTAAAAAAGAAAGTTTTTTCAATGGAGGAAACTATTAGAAGATTAACTTCTGATACAGCATCAGCTGCAGGTCTAAAAGATAGAGGTTGTTTAAAAGTAGGATTAAAGGCTGATCTAAATATTATTGACTGGGAAAAAGTTGGCTCTTCAGATCCGTTTATGGTTCAAGATTTACCAGCTGGCGGAAAAAGACTAATGCAAAAGACACATGGTTATGTTGCTACGATTGTCTCTGGGAAAGTTACATATCAAAATGGGAATGTAACTTCTGAAAGGCCTGGTTCAATAGTACATTCAACAAAAGATAATGCTGAAAATCTTGAGTTTATCAATTAGTTCAGAAAGATAAACTTTGAAAAAAGGTAGTTACTCTAATAATCTTATTGAATTACCTTTTTCTAAAATTTTTTTTAGATTAGCTGTCCCAAACCTTTTTTCTACAATCATTGCATCAGCAACTACAATTTTTGATCTATGGTATGTGGGACAAATAGGTATCCCTGAATTAGCAGGGGTGGCATATATTTTCCCAATTTACATGTTAGCAAGTATGTTATCAAATGGGGCATTTGGAGGAGCTGTTAGTGGAGCAACAGCTAGAGCTTTTGGAAGCAAAAATATTTTTAAAGCAGAATGTATTTTTCGATCAGCTATTTTGATCGCATTATTTGGTGCTTTATTAATGATGACTTTATTCTTTTGTTTAGCTGAAACCTTTTTTACATACTTATCTATTGATCAGAAAATTACTACTTCAGCGCTTACTTATGGAAGAATTTTATTAGGAGGAATTTCTTTAATTTGGCTGTTCAATATAGTTATAGCTATAACTAGAGGTAGTGGTAACACACTGATACCAGCAATTAGTTGGTTAATAGTTCTTATTTTTCATATTTTAGCTGCTAGTATAAACTTTGAATATAAAGATGGAGAATTAATCCTTCTTGAAAATGTAAAAATATTTTCAGATTTTTTTATTTTCAGCTCATTAGAATGGTCAGCAATATCATTTTTATTAGGTTACTTGTCTGGTATTTTTTTCGTTTTCATTTTTTATTATCTAGGTAAACATCCATTTTCTTTTAATTTAAAAAATATTTTTCGTATTGATGGAATAACTTCTCTTTTAAAATCAGGTTCGTTAGCTAGTTGTCAATCATTAATGACAATTATTTTAGCTATGTTTTGTATTGTGGTTATAAGTACTTTTGGCATAAACTGGACAGCTGGTTTTGGAATTGCAATTAGATTAGAATTATTGCTTATACCAATAATTTTTGGAATCGGAGGCGCTTTGATTGCTATTGTTGGAGCTAATGTTGGAGCAAAAAAATATAATAGAGCAGTTATAATCACCTGGAAAGGCACATCATTTTCTGTTTTCATAGTTGGAATAATTGGATTGTTTTTTTCTATATTTCCAGACGTTTGGTCAAGTTTTTTTACAGATAATATTGTGATAAAAGAAACGGCAAAAAGCTATTTGGAAATAGTAGCTCCATTTTACGCATTTTTTGCATTAGGTTTGGGGCTTTATTTTACTTGTCAGGCTTTTAATACTTTATTTTGGCCAGTAGTTGGAACTTTTATAAGGTTGACTATAGTAGTTTTAATAACTCTTATTCTATTTTATTTAGATCTTGCGAGTCCTCATTCATTATTTCTTACAATGTCTTTAGGTCTAATCATTTATGGAATTTTTATTGCCCTGTCTCTTCATTTTGGACCTTGGAAACGTTATTACAAAGTATAATAAAATTATGTTTTAAGGTGTAAAAACACCTTTACCATCGGATTGAAGATCAAAAAGCTCATATGCTTCTTTGGCTTGTGTTAATGACCAAGTATGAGTAAATAATTTATCAACATCAATTTGTTTTTCTGCAATAAAATTAGCACATTCTGCTTGTCCATGTTTTGAAAACGTCCAACTTCCAATTAACGTCACCTGCCTTCTTAAAAGATCATTACTAACGTCAATAGTAACATCTCCCCCTTCTCCAACAAAGCATGCCTTACCCCAAGTCCTTACGCACTTAATTGCATTTAATCTAGCTATTGATGAAGAAGATGCATCTATTGAAGCATGAACACCTAATCCGTTAGTTAAATCTTTGATTTGAGAAATTACATCTGCATTGTCTTCTGGATTTATTATATGATCAGCTCCAAACTCAATGGATCTATTTAATCTTTGAGTATTAGTATCAAGAGCTATTACTCTCGCTCCCATTTTATGGGCTAACATTACTGCTGATAAGCCAACAGGTCCCATCCCAAAAATTGCAATTGTATGACTTGCTCTAAGATCTAATCTATCTAAAGCACCCCATGCCGTCCCGGTTCCACATGATATAGCGGCTCCAGCAATAAAAGAAATTTCTTCTCTTAAGGGAACTATTGTACTGATAGGGCATTTCATATATTTAGCATGAGCGCCATTTCCTGTGACACCGTAGACAGCTTTTACACCATCTACGCAAAGCTGTTGCCAACCAGTAGAACAGTGAGGACATATTCCACATCCACTATAATGATGTTGCATGACACGCATGCCTTTATAGGCAAGATTTTTTGGAACATTTGATCCAACTTCAACAACAATTCCACATGGCTCATGTCCTGCAATAACTGGTTTATCATCTCCTCCAAGTCCTAGAGAAGAAGGGCCGCCGGATGCTCTATAAAACTTAAGATCACTTCCACACATTCCTGATGCTTGAATTTCAAGTATAACATCATCTGGACCAGGCTTAGGGTCTTCAAAATTCTGTATTTCTAATTTTTTATTTCCTAAAAAAACTATACCTTGCATGTGTTATTCCTCCCCTAGAGATAATATTCTAATTAATTTCTATATTTTTTATGACAACCTTTACAAGTTCCTGCTAAATCCCTAAATGCATTAACAGTCTGTTCCATATCTTTAGTTTGTGATTTAGTGATTAGATTTAGAGACGCATTTTGAAAGTTGTTTATAGCTGTTTTAAACCCGTCTGGATCTTTCCAAATATTAATTGATGCCTCTGAAGGCATGCCATCACTTCCTTCAGGAAAATATTTTATCATTTCTTTACTCCAGATAAGAAGTTGATCTGCAGATTTTTCTATAGCATTAAAATCTTGATTTTGAAGTCCTTTATTTATTTTTTGCATAAGTGTTTTGCTAGTTTTAAATTTATCCATTCTTTCTTTAACTATTCCTTTTGCGCCATCATCTGCATGCAATGCATTGATAAACAAAATGTTTGTTAATAAAATTAAGTTAAGATAAATAAATGTTTTTTTAAATTGCATAAATGATTTCCTTTTTTATATCAGATTATAATAAAATAATAATTCAAAAATGTGTATTTTTTTTAATAATTTTTTTTACTTAAGAGAAAATTGCAGATGATTAATAAGTACAGCCAAAGGCAGTTAAAAAATCTATAAAAATTATAAAATAATTCTGATAATAATTAATTAAAAGAATACTTATATACAAATTTAATGTCTAAAATTATAAAGACTAACTTATAAGGTTAAAAGAATATGAATTCAGCTATTTTAATGTTTAGTGGTGGGCAAGATAGTGCCACCTGTCTTTTTTGGGCGTTAGAAAAATTTGATATAGTAGAAACTGTTGGTTTTGATTATAATCAAAGACATAATGTTGAACTAGAAGTTAGAAATGATTTCATTCAATTTTTAAAAGAAGAGTTTCCTAACCACTATAAAAAAATTGGAAAAGATCATAAAATTAATGCAACAAACCTGACTGAAATTGGGGAGACCGCAATGACATCTGAAATGGAAATAACTTTTTCAGAAAACGGATTGCCTTCAACTTTTGTTCCTGCAAGAAATTTATATTTTTTTACACTAACTTCAGCGATTGCTTATAGAAGAAATATATCAAAATTAATTGGTGGTATGTGTGAGACTGATTACTCTGGATACCCAGATTGTAGAAGAACAACTATGGATGCTTTGCAATCTGCATTGAGTTTAGGTATGGATCAACCTATGGAGATAGTTACTCCTTTAATGTGGGTAGACAAAGCTCAAACTTGGAAAATGGCTCATGAAATAGGTGGAGAAAAACTTATTGAGGGAATAAAGAAACACACTCACACTTGTTATATTGGAGATAGAGAACATTTTCATGAGTGGGGTTATGGTTGCGGTGAATGTCCTGCCTGTAACTTGAGAAGTAATGGTTATAAACAATGGAAGCAAGAATAATAAATTAATATTTTTAGAAAGATAAAATGTGTACATAATAACTAAAGAGTTTCATTTTTCAGCTTCTCACGAACTTAAGAAACTTCCTGAAAATCATCAATGTTATAGACTTCATGGTCATAATTATATTTTAAAAGTAGAGTTGCAAAGTAAAGATTTAGACAATTATGATTTTGTATTAGATTATGGAGAATTAAGTAATATTAAAATATACATAGATAAAAATTTTGATCACAGGCATTTAAATGATGTTATGAAAAATAATAATCCTACAGCAGAATTAATAGCGAAGCATTTTTATGATTTATTTAAACCAGATTTTCCTCAAATTTCAGCAATACATATAAGTGAAACTCCAAAAACTTGGGCAGTTTATAGAGAGTAATTTTAATCATTACATTAATATAGATACTTTAAGGATAAATAATTAATATGGATTATCCCAATTAAGATGAGTGAAAAAGAATATTTATACTCTGAGATATTTGACTCTATTCAAGGTGAAGGAACATATACAGGTGTTCATTCATTATGGTTAAGATTTTTTTTATGTAATTTACAATGTAATGGCTTTGGTCAATTAGATCCAAAAGATCCATCGACATATGATCTTCCTTTTAAGAGTTTTGATATTTCTAACATAAGTAAAGTTGAAGATTTACCAGTCTGGGATAAAGGATGTGATAGTTCTTATTCTTGGGCTAAAAAATATAAGCACTTGATGTCACAAGGAACTCCTGCAGTATTAGCAAAAAGAATTATGGATGCAGGAAAGAATGATACAAATCCAAACGGCTTCTTTAAACACCCTATTTCAGGACAAAAATCTGATATGTGCTTTACTGGAGGAGAACCTCTTTTATTACCTTCGCAAGAGGCCTCAATAGCAATATTAAGGTATTTTGAAGACGTATCTAATATTCCCCGATCAGTTACTTATGAAACAAATGGAACTATAAATCTTACATTTGATTTTGTTAAATTTTGGAAATTTAAAACAGATTATGAGTTATTTTTTTCAATTAGTCCTAAATTGTTTTCTGTCACTGGAGAAAAAAGAGGTGATGCAATCATTCCTGAAGTTATTAGTCAATATTATAAATTATCAAATAGAGGTCATTTAAAATTTGTGTTAGGCACTCATAATAACCATTGGGAAGAGATGGAAGAGGTTCTCCAAATATTAAGAAAGTATGGAATTAATTATCCTGTTTATATTATGCCAGTTGGAGCAAGGGAAGAAGACCAAAAGGATATTGCTGGAGAGGTTGCTGAAATGGCATTAAATAGAGGTTATAATGTAAGCGCAAGAATGCATGTGTATTTATTTGGAAATGCTATTGGAACATAGCTTTTTAAATTTGACTATTGCGTGACTATTATTCAAATTATTTATTTAAGTATTTTTTTTTTGATAGATAATAAAGTTTAATGCATTTCTAAAGGCAATATATTTTGATAGATGAAAACAAAAAGAAGATATCTAATTATGATATTCTGATTTCTTTTTTTTTATTAGGATTAACCTCTTTTGGAGGGCCAATTGCACATATTGGGTATTTTAGGAATGTTTTTGTTAAGCAAAAGAAATGGATTGATGAACAAACCTATATGGACTTTGTTTCATTATGTAATTTTTTACCTGGACCTTCGTCTAGTCAAGTAGGTATGTCAATAGGTTATAGTTTAAGAGGCGTTAGCGGTGCCTTAATGGCTTGGCTTGGCTTTACAGGGCCATCAGCTATAATTTTAATTTTTTTCGGCTATATTATTCTTAATTATCAAGATTCAATATCTAATGGATTGCTTCAAGGGCTTAAAGCAATAGTTGTGGCAATTGTATTGCAGGCTATTTGGGGAATGAAAAAAAATGCATTAAAGGATTTTTATGCTTATGGATTTACTTTTCTTACTGCTGTAACACTTATATTTTATCCCTCATCTTCAAATCAATTTTTATGTTTAATTTTCAGCGCTTTATTTGGTTCTTTTTTATATAAAGAAAAAGGAAACAAGATGATTTTTAAAATTTCAAATGTTAAATTATTAAATTATTTTCCATTGGTTTTATTTTTTTCTTTATTAATTTTATTTCCTTTTTTTAGCAAAATATTTGATTCAAATGTAATTATAAAGCTTGCTGATATTTTTTATAGAATAGGTTCTTTAGTTTTTGGAGGAGGGCATGTTGTTTTACCTTTATTACAGGTTGAATTAGTATCATCTGGATTGATAAATGAAGATACTTTTTTAGCTGGATATGGAGCTGCTCAAGCAATCCCAGGTCCATTATTTACCTTTTCTGCATATTTAGGAACGTTTATTCAAAGTGGATTAAGCTCATGGTTAATGGGTATATTTTGTTTGTTTTTTATATTTTTACCGTCTTTTCTATTAGTAATTGGCACATTGCCAATTTGGGAAGAATTAAGAAAAATTAGTATCATCAAAGGTTCTTTGAAGGCTGTAAACGCGAGCGTTATTGGTTTACTTATAGCAGCATTATATGATCCAATTATTCTATCTTCCTTGAAAAGTGAGACTGACATAATTCTTATCTTTTTATCTTTATTAATTTTACTTTTTACTAAAACACCTCAATGGTTAGGAGTTCTGATATTAGCATTTAGTGGATGGGGATTATCGTTATTATAGTTTTTTTTTGACAATTTGATTGAATTGTTACATAGGAAGTAAAAGTTAACCTTCTTAGGGCTATGATGATGGATGATAAAAATATAACTTTAGTACAAACAGGTACTAATGAAATTAGTGAAATAAATTCTAATCTTACTGGTAGCGCTATGACAAAGGCTGGCAGGCTAGCCATGGAATTGTCTCATGAGAAAAGAAGACTTAAGCAAGAATTAGAAGAGCTTCAAAGTGAATATGATGATATTAAGCCTACAACTCCAACAGGAACAACTGATTGGTATGTAAAATGGCTTTCAATGTTATTAGCAGTAGCAGGGGTGTTTTTAATAAGTGCATCATTTGTGCTTTATGGCCAAGTTGCTTATTTAATTAGTACTATTGGTTGGATTTATGTTGGAATGCAATGGAGTGATAGAGCTATAATGATAGGATCAGCCATTAGTGGCACAGCAATAGCCATGAATATAGTAAACTCACTTGTTGTTTGATATTACTGACTAGACTTACTCTTGAATATTCCCTTTTTCAAAGAAAATTGTTTGTCAGCTTTAGCATTAATTAGATAGTAACCAATTGCAAGACCAAATATAATTGGGATTATGGCATAAGTGTACCAACTTAATTCCATATTTTTTATAATATAAGCAAATCCAAACGGCATAAAAAGACATGATAGTATAATAAAAAATTTCATTTTTATATTTTAACTTTTGAATAAATTATTCACAAGTGTTTTAAACTAAATTTGTGAATTACACTTAAAAATATCTGCAGTTACACTTGATAGCATGTTAGTCTCTTTAATAAGATTATTGATGATTTTATCATTATTTTTTTGAGCTATTTTATTATGTGTTAAAATAGTTTCTTTTTTCTCATTTAAATCACTTATTCCTACTGCATTTCCTCCAAGAGTGTTTGCTCTTTTTATTAACGCATTCATTAACTCATCATAGGTCAAGCTGCCGCCAATTTTAACTCTTATTATCTGAATACAATCAGCGTTGCCTTTTAAAAATTTGGTAGATGAAAAGTTAATATTACTTTCAATTTTAGATGTTATTATAGGAGGTTGTTTTTTAGGATTTGATTTTGGTTTAATTAAGCTTGTTAATTTGCTTTCTGTTTTTGATTCAGATTGTTGAGGGTTTAATACGATACTTTGTCCATATCTTGATACATAAGACGATGTTTGATGGCAGCTTACTATCAATAAGCAAAGAATACTCAAAAATACTATTTTAATCATTATATATCTCTTTAAAAACTTCTATATATTATAACGGTATTAAATTAAATTTATTTAATATAATTCAATATAAGAGTATAAAATTAAAAGAAAATCATTGTCAGGATTTATTATGAAGTTAATAAGATGGGTTTTAGGAAGAGTTATTATATTACTGGATGTTTTGTTTAGCCCTAAGCCTTTAAATAGAAATAAATTATTACAATCTAATATAGATAAAATTACAAAAAATTATAAATTATATCAGTATTATGCATGCCCATTCTGTGTAAAAGTAAGAAGATTTTTTAAAAAAAAATCTCTAAAAATCGAATTAATCGATGCAAAGGAAGAAATTCATAAGCAAGATTTAATTCAAAATGGAGGAAGACAGAAAGTGCCATGCTTAAGGGTCCAATTAGAAAATAAACCAATAAGATGGATATATGAATCGAATGATATAATAGAATTTATTTCTACAGAAATAGAGAGTAAATAATTCTATTTCTTACATTGGAAAGTGTTTACAAAAAATTGTCCGATTACTTTATTCGCTTCAATATTCATAAGCTCAGCATTATCTACTATAAAATTAATTATTGATATACGAAGCGTTTTAATAGAAATATTTTCATCTAGACAAATTTGAGCTGTTTTCTTATCTAAGGAGTAAATTACGTCACTCACCGCTATAATGTAGCCGTCACAAATGCCGAGTTCATAAATGTTGTCACTTTTACAATATGTCATGAATTGAGCTGTGGTAAAAAATAAATTATTTGACGAGGAGTATGACTTTGTTGAGAAAAAAATACTAAAAAATAGCGCTATAAAAATTTTTACCATGACATTCCTATAGATAATTTTCCCATATTATACTCTCCGGAAAAGGCTGTTCCTAAAGAAAAATCTAATGGAAAATGCAATCCATCATATATACCAATAAAATTCAATCCAAAAGCAGCCTCATTATTTGTAGTTGCACTACTTAATGTCAAGGCATGCTTATTTCCATATAGAGGCAGTCTTGTATCTAATGATGCAGCCATAAGGCTAACCTTATCTGCATATCGTCTGGTAGAAGCGTGATTTGCCGCTGTTGGT
>CAJJBL010000123.1 GCA_905182395.1 alpha proteobacterium SCGC AAA536-G10
ATATCCTTATCTAGCTCATTATCTTTTTGGATTAACTCCTGAATTAGCAGGTATTTTTTTGGGCACATCTATTCATGATACTGCTCAAGTAAGTGCTGCTGGTGTAATTTATTCAGAAATGTATAATAGTGAGGTTGTCCTTAATTCAGCAATGACAACAAAGTTATTAAGAAATTCATTTTTAATACTTCTCATTCCATTGATTTCTTACCTTTATAATAAAAATGAAAATGTTGAAATTAAAAGTTCAATAAAAAGCTTTTTCCCGTTTTTTGTTGTCGGGTTTATTATTTTTTCTTTTTTTAGAACAATTGGTGATGAGTTAATTATAAGTTCAAATCTAATTTATTATTGGGAATATTTTTTAATCTTTGTTAAAGATATTTCAAAATATTGTATCTTGCTTGCAATGGTTGCATTAGGTCTGCAAACCAATCTTAAAAGCATGTCAAAGCTTGGATTAAAGCCTTTAGCAATAGGTTTTATAGCTTCTGCTTCTGTTGGAATATTCACTATCTTATTTTTACAATATTTTTATAGCCATTAGTTATAAAATAAGAATTTAAATGTTTATCTATTTTTTAAAATTAATAACAATATTGCTGGTAAAGCTAAAATTAGGGCAGTTATATTGATTTCAAAATTTGAATAACCAACTATTTCACCACCTGGGAGAGCCATTAGAATTCCAGACACTCCTAGCATTGCCCTTAAAGGCCATTCCATGTGTTTAAGTTTATTTAAATTCCCTAATCCAATCAGGTATCCTTGAAGAGAGCTTGCAATTAAAACAATACCTATTACTGCTGATATAAAAACTATTATTATATCTGTTAATTCTCCTCTGCCAATTAAAGCAGGGTTTAGAACAAAGAAAAATGGAATGAAGTATATTACGCTCCCTAATTTCATAGCCTGTAAACCAGTCTTAATTCCATTTGCACCTGCAATTGACGCAGCGGCAAAAGCCCCAATGGCAACAGGTGGCGTAATAAATGATATCATGCCCCAATATAGCATAAAAAGGTGCACTGCAACCTTATCTAACCCACTACTTGTTAAGGCAGGAGCAAGTGTTACTGCTAAAAATAAATATGCAGCTGTTACTGTCATACCTATTCCAAGAACAAAGCTAGTAAGCGCTCCCATAACTAAAAGTATTAGAACATTATCTCCTGCAAAATTTACTAGTTCGTATGTTATTGTTCCAACTTTTCCTGTAAATGTTAGTGAACCAATTATTAAACCTATTGCGGCTAAAATCCCTGCTAGTTCAGCGAAAAGGGATCCTACTCCTTGGATAAATTCTAATAACCTTTTGAAATTCCATCGATGAATTTTTACAATTTGGTTTATAATTAAAAGAGTACCGGTTGCGTAATAAGGAGCCTGAGCTTCTCTTTGCATATATAGCAACATAACTATCAACATCGTAAATACAAATATAAAGTACCATCCTTCTTTGATGACTTTTCCTATTTTAGGTATTTCATTATCAGGCAATCCTTTTAAATTATTTCTAGCTGCATAAGAATCTATTTGCATAAATAAACCAAAATAATAAAGGATTGATGGAAACGCAGCTGCAATAACAATTTCTGAATAAGGTAGTTCTAAAAAAGTTGCCATAACAAAAGCAGTTGCGCCCATTACAGGAGGCATTAAGACTCCACCTGTTGACGCACAAGCTTCTACTCCTCCGGCATAACTAGGGGAAAATCCAGTTTTTTTCATTGCTGGTATTGACATAACACCAGTAGTTAGAACATTTGTAATAACACTGCCACTCATTGATCCCATTAAACCAGACGCAAAAATAGCTACTTTAGCTGGGCCGCCACGTTTTTTTCCCAAAAGAGCAAATGCTAAGTTTAAGAAGAAAGATCCTCCACCAGTATATTGAAGAGCTACCCCAAAAATTAAAAAACCAACTACTAAATTTGAAAAAGCAGTCATAGGAATACCCATTATGCTCTCTGTCCCAAATATATGAAAAGTAGCGGTAGTATCCCAGGCTTGAGATGGTGCATTTAAAAAACCAGGAGCAAAGGTTGAAATTGCTGGATAAGCAGAAATTAATAAGCAAATTAAAAAAATGGCATTTCCACCGGCTCGTCTGCTAGCCTCAAGAATTAATGCCCAAAGTACAAAAGCCATTACCTTTGCATAATAAGGAGCCATATATTCCCAGCCTTCTAAAAGAATTAAAGATCCACTAAAACAAAAATATCCAGCAATAACAAAAGTTAATAGAGAGAGAATTAAGTCGTACCATGGAATTTTTGATCCAGATCTTGGAGTAGGATGATATAAAAGAAAAGGAAGAGGTAAAAGGAGTGCAATCATTGCATACATATATTCAGTATCTAATAAAACATAGGAATTTAAAAAATTTCCTACTCCAAATAACATATAAATAGATAGAAATGTTGAGAGTATTGCAGAGATGCTAACAATTATTTTTGATAAAGAAGCAGGTGTTCTATTTCGAATTTCAACAACATTATTTTTTTCTAAATTTTCCATGAAATTCCTTACTAAATATTTAAGTAGGGCTTTTAAGCCCTACTAATTTTTTAATAAATTAATTAAATGGTACAGCCATTCCAGCTGCTTTTAGAGCTGAAGCTCTATTTTTTAACCATTTAGAATTAAATGCATCATTAGAAAGATTTTCTTTCAAAGTCTTTGCCCAAGCATTGGCTAAAACATCTTGTCTTTTTAATAATCCTTTATTATGAGCATCTTGTTTTGCAGTCCAAACACCTTTTTCTTTGTATAGTTTTACTGCTCCAGGATGATATGGAAAAACCCAGTTAAGGTTTTGATTAGACAATTGATAACCATCCATTCCAGGACCAGCATCTTTGAAATTATCGTAGTTATTCATCACAGCTTTTGTTAATTCGTATGTTAAGCTACTTGACGTGTTCTCTAATGTTACAAAAATAGGATATGGATAGTTATTTCCTTCAAATGATTTTTTGTTATCATTTGATCCAATAAAATTAGTAATTTTTGTTTTATTAAAATGTGGTGCTGCAGCTAAAGCTCTTGTCCAACTTTTATTATCACTATGTGGCATAGGTGGGAAAAAAAGACCTCTTGGAGATGCATTTAATTTGTTATAAATGCTTCCTACTGTTGATCCCATAGTAGCATCGGCTTGACCATTTATAACGGCATTAGCTGATGCTCCCCATCCAGATGTTTCTACTTTTTTTACATCATTCCAAGTTAATCCACCAAAAGCTAGAAAACCAGCAGTGTTTCCATTAAGAGCTGGAGATCCTTTTACCCAAGTTACTCTTTTGCCTTTAAGATCAGCCATAGTTTTAATATTAGCATCAGCTGCTGTAGCTAACATTTGACCATTTCTACCAATATTATTGAAAATATTATAAAGCTTCATTGGACCCCATTTTTTCTCTCCAAACATATATACACCTTCTTGTGCAAAATAACTTGCTATACCGCAGGCACATATTTCAGCTTGTCCAGCTTTTAAAGGAACCATTCTTGAAACGTCATTTTTTCCAGGAATTATTCTTAAATCAACATCATAGTATTTTTTTAGCATTTGACCAATACCAACAGATTGCGCATACCCAGATGAAGTCGTTCCGTAAGCAGTCCATGCTATATTTTTAGGTAGTTTATCAGCTAATGTATTTGTTATGTTTATAGAAAGAACAAACATTAAAGATAAAAAAGATATAAAGATTTTTTTCATTAATTTTCCCCATTTATTAATTAATTATAATTTATCATCATACATTTTAGTTAACATATCAATCATTAATTGTTTATTATCAATATGAGATTAATTTCATTTTTTTAATTATATAAGTTGTTACTATTGGGACTATTAAAGTTAAAAGAGTTACAATAATTAATATAGTGCCAAGATCAGAATAATCAGCCTGTGTTTTAATTTCACCTATTTCATTTTTGACTTCACGAGTAATAGTAAAAAATTCATTTAAATATTTTGTTCCTAAATTGCTTGCTGATAAAGCTAGATTTGTAAAGCTAGCTAGTACTGCAAAAAAAGTTGCCTTTAAATGACTTGGAGCAGATTGAGCTATCCAAGCTAATATAGGTATCATAGAAACTTGACCTAAGGGGCTTTCTATAGCTGTATTAAAAACAGCGATAAATCTAGCATCTACTAATCCATTTGTTAATATTGAAGTATAGTTGTGAAATCCATAAAACATAGCTATAGAAGGCAAAATAAAGAGAGAACCTGTAATAGACAAAATAACAATTAATTTTGTCATTGATGCTTTTTCCATTAATGGTCTTAATACAAAGATACCTATGATTGTTAACGAAGAGGCAATAAGGCCTAGCAGTGATAAAAACTCTTGATCAAATTCTAAAATATCTATTTCAAACCAACTTCCACCTTGCCCGACTCCTGGCATTGCTCTGAAAACAAAAATAATTATAGCAGTTCCAATTAACATTTTTTTTGAGTTCAGGTCTAATTCGTTAGAAAGTTTGAATAACAAAAATAATATTATTGAAAAAGATCCTAAAAATACAATTTCTTGTGAAAATTTCAAACTAGATGTTCCAATTGTTAATGTAAAAAATACAAAAATTATTGAACCTATTATTATTAATAAATTTGGTTTTATTATTTCAGGAATTGGAAAAGCTAATTTTTTTGCTTTTTCAATATTAATTCCATTTTTAATAAGAGACTTGTATTTATTTTGCCTATTGAAATAAGCAATTAAAATTCCAGAAACTGATATCAAAGGTACAATTAAAGAATACAGGTATATTCTACTGTAAGCTTGAACTTTATCTAATTCATTCATTTCCGATGAATCTGAAAATACTATTAAATTTACAAATGAAACTAATAATGTTCCAAATATAATAGCAATTCTTCCAAGCATCTGCATTGAAATATTCATGGCTTTCAGAAGTTTTAAATCAATAAGTTTCCCTTTTTCATCGATGCTTGGGACTGCTTCAACAGTCATTGCATCAGCAACTACATCTTGTAGCACAAATCCAATTGGTGCTAATAATGAAGACAAAACAAACCATTGTTCAGCACTTAAAATCTTTAACATTTCTGATTTATAAAGAATTAAGCAATACATAATAATACTGCTTGAAGCCATAACAAGAGCCCCTAATAAGACAAGTACTGATTTAAATTTCCATAAAATATCAACTACATGACCTAAAGGTATTTTAAGGACCCATGGAAGGCCTGCCCAAAACCCTAATCCAGCAAGAAAAACAGCAGATAAATCTAGATATTCTTTAACAAAAAATAATCCAACTATACTTGTAATACCAGATATTCCTGCAGCAAGATAAATCATTAGCGGAGGAATAAAAGATAATTTAAAAGAGCCAAAAATTTTATGCAAAAAATTCATTTTATTAACTTATATATAAAATTATAAATTTTAATTGCCAATAGCAACTCCTTCTCTCCTATGATCAGATCCTCCATATAACTTATCATCTATATGAATGATATTTAGGCCAGATGAAAAATTTCTTAGTTTTACCTTGTAATTCATACTTTTTAAAAAAGGTTCAATTTTACTTAATCTTGTATTTTTCTCTAAATAAAATGTACCAAATTTATTAATTCCATGTGGTGTTGAAGCAGCCTCTTGGACATTCACTTTCCAATCAATTAAAGAAACTACCGCATTAACAACATATCCGATTATATTACTTCCACCTGGACTTCCCAAAACATAAACTGGCTTATCATTTTTTAAAATTATAGTTGGGGCCATAGATGATCTTGGTCTTTTGCCAGGCTCAATACTATTAGCTATTTTTTTACCATTTTTATATGTTTTGAAAGAGAAATCCGTAAGTTCATTATTTAGAAGAAATCCTCCATCTGTCATCAACCTTGATCCAAATCCATTTTCAATAGTAGTTGTCATTGATAAAGCATTTCCGTATTTATCTACAATGGAAATATGAGAGGTTGAGGGTAACTCTATAGAAATATCTTTACCCCAATTTAAGGAGGATTTACCAATTATATTTCCAGGTTTAATTTCTTCAATTTTATTTTTGCTATTGAGTAATCTTGCACGCTTATATAAATAATCTTTATTTATTAATTCCTTAATTGGTACGTTTATAAAATCACTATCTGCCATATATATAGATCTGTCTGCAAAAGCTAATCTTGATGCATCCCCTATAATTCGCCATGTGTTTGGATTATCAAAGCCAAGTTCAGCAATATTATAATTTTCTATCATTCCAAGTATTTGACTGATCGTCAGCGCACCTGAAGATGGTGGTCCCATTCCACATATTTTGTAGTTTCTATATTTTGAGCAAACGGGATTTCTTTCTATTACTCTATATAAAAACAAATCTTCATGAGATAGTAAACCTGGGTTATGTATAGAATTTTGAACTGTCGAGACGATATCATTAGCGATTGTACCTGAGTAAAAAGTCTTAGAACCATATTTAGAAAAAGCTCTTAAAGTTTCTGCGTAATTTTTATTTAATAATATGTCACCAGATTTAATAGGATTATTCTTTGGGAGAAAATATTCTCTAGTTTTTAAAAATTTACTTAATGATTTTTTACTTTTTTGAACTGATGAGCTAAGTTTTTCAGAAACAACAAAACCATTGTCAGATAAATTAATTGCATCTTCAAAAAGTAATGACCATTTCGTTTTGCCCCATTTAATATATGCTTGTTCAAGTAAAGCAGGTGTGCCTGGAGTTCCTACAGATTTGCCTCCGACAACAGCATCGAAAAATTTCAATGGATTACCATTAGCATCTTGAAATATATCTTCTTTAATCATTAAAGGAGCTGTTTCTCTACCATCTAATGTGATAATTTCTTTTTTTTTGTTATTAAAATAAACTAAGAATGCTCCTCCACCTAGACCTGATGACTCAGGTTCTACTAACCCTAAAACTAATTGAGCTGAAATCATCGCATCTACAGCTGTCCCTCCTTTTTCTAGAATTTTGGCAGCAGCTTTAGATGCTTGAAAATTTGCTGTTACAACCATCCAATTATTTGAAATAACTGGTTTTCTTTCTTTTTTTAAATTTAGGAATTTATCTAAATATAATGACTTATACTTTTGATTATTAATAGAATATTTCTCAGGGTTTTTTATATCAGATTGTTGTTTTCCTATTGCAACGAAAGAAAATGCAGACATTAGAATTATGAGGACTATTTTTGTTTTCATATAAAAAATCTTTTTATATAGTTACTATTAAATCTTTTTTGGCTAGTGCTATAATAGCTTCCAAATTGTTTATTATCTCAATAAAGTTGTTTTATCATAGTTTATTTTATATCGATAATAGATGATTTTTTATTTATCTAGCAAGTATTTCTGGTTTAAAGTCCATCCCATGACCCGGTCGGTTTGGAGGTGTCATCATACCATTAATAGGTACAATAGGTTCTATCCAGAGATGATCAAACCATCCCATATATTCTAACCATGAAGGATTTTTAATTGAAGCTAATAAATGAATAGATAACTCAGGAAATAAGTGAGGGGCTATTTTCATATTTGATGCATCTGCTAGTTTAGACGTAAGCATTAAGTTTGTATAACCTCCTCTCATTATATCGGGCTGAAGTATTTTAATTTTTTTACTTTTAAAGAAATGTTTAAAGTCGTGGTGAGTAAAGTTATTTTCCCCTGTAACAACTGGTATTGAAATTAAATCACAAATTTTATCATATCCTTCAAAATCATCAGCCATTATAGGTTCCTCTAACCATTCAGGATTATATTTTTCAATAGCAAGGCCTACCTTTATTGCTTCGTCTATTTCCCAACCTTGATTTACATCAATCATAATTCCAATTTCATCTTTTAGAGCTTCCCGCATATCTCTTACATTTGCTATATCTTCATCATTAGTAAAACAATGAGACACTTGCATTTTTATAGATTTAAAGCCCTGTTTTACATATTTTTCTGCTTTTTCAATCATTCCATCATGACCTAATCCTCTCCAACAACCTGAGCCATATGTTGGTATGGGACTATTATTTCCATTCCATATTTTCCATAATGGTTGATTTAATGTTCTGCCTAAGCAGTCCCACAATGCAATATCAATAGCAGACATGGCCATTACAGTAATTCCCATTCTTCCTTGAATAAAGGTGGATTTCCACATTTTTAACCAAAGATATTCTATATTTTTTATTGTTTCTCCTATTAACAAAGGTTTTAACATTTCATTAATACACATTTCTATAGTCAAAAGTCCTCCTGCTATTGGATGTAGATGTCCTGTGCCAATAAAACCTTCAGTAGTTTCTATTTCAACTATTAGTAAATCTATTGTTTGAAGAGGTAAAAATGATGTCTTTGGAGGATCTAAGAATGGTGCTGAAATTATTTTGGTTCTTATTTCTTTAATATTCATAATATAATCCTCTAAAGTTAATTATAACTTATTTCTAATTGTATTAGAAAAAGGGCCTGCAACAGGTTCCTTTCCTTCAACTGTTCCTCTTATCATTGCTCTTCTATATCTACTATAATCATATGGAATAACTCGATGAAGCAAAACTCTGTTGTCCCACATAACTAAATCATTTAAATCCCAATAATGTGTATAACAAAACTCTGGATTACTAATGTAATCTACTAACCATTTATGAAGGTCTCTTCCTTCATCAAGGCTCATCCCACCAATTTCTAGGCTAGTATTAGAAGTAAAAAAGAGAGATTTTTTATAATTTCTATCTGGATGAACTCTAATAAGAGGATGTGTTACTGGAGGAAAATTAGATTTTTCACTTTGGGTTAATTCGGGTAACCCAGGTTCTAATCTTCTTATATCATTATATGAGTGGACTTGATGAAGTGGTTCTAAAAGCATTTTTTTATCATCAGAAAGTTCTTCATAAGCCATTAACATGTTTGAAAATTGAGTTTGCCCACCAGCAGCTTCTGGAGGCAATATTTCTTGGCCATAGAGCATTGAAAAAACAGCTGGATAGTATCTATAGGAGCTATCAGTATGCCATCTTGAATTATTTTTTTGGAGGAGAACTCTTTGATCGTCTTCTGGTAAATGGTCACCATTCTCTGAAACGTTTGAAACATTAAAAATTTCAATTTTACCTTTTGTTTTATCTTTCTCTGGATAAGCTTCTAATTCACCAAAATTTTTTGTGAATTGAGCTAGTGTTTCTCCATTTAATTTTTGATTTTTAAAACATATAAAATGATTTTCTTGTATAGAATTTCTAATAAACTCAACTTCAGAAGTATTTAATTTCTTAGAGCAATCAAAATTATCAATTTGAACTCCTATATGTGCTAATAATTTTTTAGAACTCAACTCCATTCTAACCTCCTTAATTTTTTATTATTAGATCTTATGAATTAAAAAACATTTTGTAAATATTTACGATGTTAACTATTTGTTGACTGTAGATATTTTTGATCTCTATAATTATTTTTTATCAATTTATTGAGATCTTATATGTCAAAAAAAAACAAAACTGCATGCATTACTGGAGCTGGAAACGGAATTGGTCGTGCTATTTCAATAGCAATGGGTAATGAAGGTTATAACATAGTTTGCGCAGATATAAATAGTGATCATGCAAATGAAACACTAGATATTATTAAAAAAAATAATGGTTTAGGAATAGTAATAAAAACAGATGTAACTAATTTTTTAGATATAAAAAAAATGGTTAGTAATACTATTGAAAGTTTTGGTAGTATAGATGTCCTAGTTAATAATGCAGGTGTTACTAGAACATCAGGTATAATGGATCTAACTGAAGAAGACTGGCATTGGATACATAATGTAAATGCAAAAGGCACTTTTTTTTGTTTACAAGAAACAGCAAGGCAAATGATTAAACAAAAAAACGGTGGCAGAATAATTAATATGGCTTCTGTTGGTGGGAAAGGTTTTGTAGATGTATCAAATGCAATTTATGCTGCAAGTAAGGGAGCTGTAATTAGTTTAACTAAAACAGCGGCTCAAGAGTTAGGTAAATATGAAATAACTGTAAATGCTATTTGTCCAGGTATAACTCATACTAATATTTTATCTAATATAATTAAGAAAAGATCGTTGGAACAAAATAAAACAGAATCTGAGATAATAAAGCATTATGTTAGAGATATTCCTTTAGGTAGAGCAAATGAACCAGAAGACATTGCTGCAATGGTTATTTTTTTATCATCTGAAGGAGCTAAGAATATTTCTGGACAATCATATAATATTGATGGTGGACTAATTCCAAGTTAGAGATAACAAACTATTAATAAAATAATTTAAGGAATGAATTTTTGAAAAGATGGAGACACTTCACTGTAGTAGTTGGCATTATTCCAGGTCTAATATTTTATATTGCACTTTGTATGTTTCTTTTTGAATATATTACAGGCTTTTTTTGGTTTTTAGATTGGTTGATTTATGCAGTTGTGGGTTTGTTATGGCTTTATCCCGCTGCAAAAGTTATTAAATGGCTAGCTGACCATGAATCATATTAAAATAGGTGTTAAATGAAAGTTACTGGAATAGAAGTCTATGAATTACAAATTCCTTTTTCAAGAGGGGTTAAAAAAAAAGCAACTTCAAATTTTTTAAAAGCTGATGCTCTAGATTTTTGTCTTATTAAAATAGAAACTGATGTTGGTATTGTGGGTTGGGGTGACGCATTTGCTTTCCATTGCAGGAGATCAGTTGCAGAGGCAATAAACCATATGATTAAACCACATTTAATTGGAAAAAATCCAATGGATGTGCAGCAAATCAATTTTGAGCTTCAAAAAACACTTCATTTATTTGGACGTTATGGCATAACAATGTTTGCTATTAGCGCTGTAGATATTGCATTATGGGATATAGTAAGCAAATTCAGTAAATTACCTCTTTATAATATTTTAGGATCTTCTGGTAATAAAAAAATGCCTGCTTATGCAAGTTTATGGCGTTATGAGGATGCTGAATCCGTTCAAGATAGATGTAAACACGCAATATCTCTAGGCTATAAATATATCAAACTTCATGAAATATTTACCTCAGAAGTTGAAGCCGCAAGAGAAGCTGTTGGTGACGATATTCCAATAATGGTTGATACAAACTGTCCTTGGACAAAGGACAAAGCTAAGAAAATGTTAAATGAATGGGAAGATTATAATCTATATTGGGTAGAAGAACCAATTAACCCTCCGGAAGATTTTAATAGCTTGTCAGACTTAAGAACTGAAGTTTTGTGTCCAATCGCAGCTGGAGAAAATGCTTGTACTTCTTTTGAATTTAAGAAAATGTTTGAAGCTGAGGCTGTTGATTATGCTCAACCTAGCGTAACTAAAGTTGGAGGAATTACAGAATTTAAGAAAATTATTTCAATCGCTGAATCATACGGCGTGCAGGTAATGCCTCACTCTCCATATTTTGGTCCTGGTTTTTTGGCTACTCTCCATCTAGCCCAATCTATGCCAAACCCTGGTTTGTTGGAAAGATTTTTCTTAGATTTTGAAGCATATTTATACCCAGAAGATCTATTTAAACCAAAAGATGGCTGTTTTATTGTTCCAGATAAACCAGGTCTTGGAATTGATCCTGATAAAAACGTCATCAAAGATTATCTTATTAAAAGCTAATTTAATATCCTGCTCCAGATATCGACTCTTTACTTTCGGGGACATATGTTTCAAAAGCCATTGCTTTTAATTTTTCCCAACACTTTTCATTTACTTTTGAAACATTTGTATTTTTAGAAAGTAATATTTTTTTTAACTCATGTTTTTTATTGTGAATATTAATATTTAGAAAAAAATAATCGGTTGATAGTTTTAAATCTTCAAAGTTTACATATGAATTTTCATTTTCAGTAATTGCAATAAGTTTTTGATCTTTGTTATAAAGTTCAAAATTAATCTTTTGTTCATGTGCCATTATACTCATTGCAGCAATTAAAAATTTAGGATTATTTATAAATCCTTCCCATATTATATTGTTTGCGGACACATACTCTATCATTATCATACCCATAAGTGTCCCTGATAGTGGTTTCTCAAAACTATTATTATTAATAGATAACGAAATATTTTGCGCTGAGAATAAGTCGGTTGTTTTAAGAAGAGAACCAAGAAAATATATTTCGTGTTGAGCAAGCCATCTTGATAAAATTGCTACATCTTTTGCTATTCCCCAATCTATTTCAAGACTCCTGATAGCTTTTTGAGTTTCAGAATAAATTTCATTAAATGATAATTCTATCATTATGTTTTTAGCCTAAACAAAATTTAATTTGTTAAAACTATGAAACAAAAAATAATTAAATCAAAGAAATTTATTAGAAAAATTTTTTTATAAATATTAAAATTTTAAATAATTAAATATTTTTTATTAAATTTAAATAAGGGAAAAGCCAGTCACAACTATTTTTTTCTTGCAATTGATGGGGAAGAGGAGCTCCTTGAAACAGAGTAATTCTTGTCCACAAGTTAGATTTTGGATCATATTTTGAAGCTCCAAAAAAGCTTAATTTGCATCTTAACATGTCTATGGGTTTTGTGTTTGATCCAATTAAATTATCTTGAATTTCACTATAGGGAGAAGTTTTATTGATAATTACTCTTCTAATAATATTTCTAATTTCAGGGTTTTTTAACATTGCTTCTGATCCTGACATTTTAGATGGCAAAGATTCTAGAATTTTTTTAGCTTTTTGTGTCTGATGAGG